>JBKPBY010000032.1:0-5062 GCA_046727075.1 bacterium
AGGCCCGAGCCAGGGGCATAGAAGAAACCGGTGGTACCGCCGTGCGCCAGTAGCTCTCGCCGCGTCGTAAAGGTTCCGGCCTCCTTCGAGTCGGATTGTGCGGTCTCGACCTGCAGCAACACGCATTTCTTCTGGCGTGTAGTGTTTGGGAAGGGAAGTGAGCTCGTCGATGACTGCGTCAGGGCGTACTTTATTCATCGCTAGCTGGACCGCCTGGGCATCCAGCGCATTTGCCACTACTCCCTTGGCACCGTTTCCTTTATAGTTTGCAGGCCGCGTTCGGAACTCGTTATTCCGACAACATCATGCCCTGCAGCTACCAATCGAGAAATCAACGGACGCCCAATCGCACCACTTGCGCCCGCTATTAATATTTTCATTTTTTACTCCTGCGGTGGATCGATTTATTCAGGGTCACTTTTGAAGGGAACTCTTGTTTCCTGTTCAACGCACGAGATAAAAGGTGTGACAACGAACATATTCGCAAGAACCAAATACCCAGATCAGATGATCGCCGATGGCATCTATGATATGCTCCGCCCCCCTGGCTTGTAGATTGATTGCGTCAAAATCATGTAGGCGCATAGCTGCCTTCTGGTCACCCAATGGCGCTAGTAGGAACAGAGCCACCAGCCGCCTGTGTTTATCACTGGACTCTAGAGACTCTCTAAAAACATGCTACCGGGAGCGGGTGCACGGAAATTCTTTTTAGCGACCCTCTCGAGGCGACGGTTTGATGTTCTGGTTCAAATGGAACAGATTGTCTGGATCGTACTGTTTTTTGATCTGAGCCAGGCGATCATAGTTGGAGCCGTAAGCTGCGGCCACCCGGCCGCCTTCTTCTTCCGTCATGAAGTTCACATAGGCACCAGCGGAGGCGTATGGAGCAGTCGCTTGGAAAAACGCCCGTGCCCAAGCGATGCAGCGTTCATCGTCTGTCCTCTCACCCCATCTCCCGTGCACGTTGAGCACAAACTTTGCGTCTCGATGACGATATGCCGTGGCATCTGCCGGAACGCGATTGGCCGAGCCTGCAATGAACGCGAGTAAGATCTCGCACTGCGGCGAGGGCAGCTTGCCAGCAAACTCGATCATCGAGTTGAGCGCTCCATCACTGAGTTCTGTGAAATTATGGGACTTCCAGTAGTTTCTCGCACCAGGCGTAAGCAGAGGATCAAAAGCTTTCTGCCATTGCGAGTACGGCTGAGTGCCGATGTGTTCGCCGAGCGGGATGGCGAAACGGCGCAAGGGCTCAATCCATTTCCTGCCTTGAGCAACGTCCCCGACGTAGAAGGTGACGAGAACAAGTACCTCCTTGCCATGCGCCTCCCCGGGAAGAAATTGCAATGGGGGAGCTTTGCGCAATAACGCCCACACGTTGAGTTCCTCCGGTGCGGATTCAACAAATTCCCGATACTGTGTCAGCACCTGCTTTGCCTGGTCGAACGGGAAAACGATCAAGCCGCCCAGGATTTCAGGACCTACCTGATGGAGTTTGAATTCGAATTGGGTGACAATCCCAAAGTTGCCCCCGCCGCCTCGAATTGCCCAAAACAGGTCGGCGTTTTCCTTTTCGCTGGCTCGGAGCTGCGTGCCGTCCGCAGTGACCACGTCCACAGAGATCAGATTGTCCACGGTCATGCCATATTTCCGTGTTAACCAACCGAAACCGCCGCCTAGTGTTAGACCCGCGATGCCTGTGGTCGAATTAATTCCCACCGGCGTGGCTAGCCCGTGGGACTGTGCAGCCTCATCAAAATCGGCCAGTGTCGCGCCAGGTTCAACATAGGCGCGCTTCTTCCCAGCATCCACGTGAACACGCCTCATTGTTGAAAGGTCAATCATTAGGCCGCTATCAGACAAAGCATTCCCCGCGATGTTATGTCCACCACCTCGAATTGATATCTCGAGTCCATGCTCGCGCGCGAACGAGATGGCACAGGGAACGTCGCTGGCTTCTGCACAGCGCACGATCAGAGCGGGCCGCCGATCAATTGTCGCATTCCAAATTTTGCGAACCTCGTCGTAGCTTGGGTCACTCGGAAGAACGATCTGTCCCTTCACGTTTTTCTTGAGAGTCTCGATTATCTCTTTGGATATGGCTTTTTCGCTTCGATTTTCAGCAGGAGTGCCGAGGTGCTCGAGTGCACCAGGCTTGAAGGAAGATGTGTCAGCACCAATCGGCGCTTTAGGTTGAGTTGTTGGGTTCATTTTTTCTGGTTTCGTTGCTAGTAATAACCAACTAGTTAGTATGTTTCTGGATAAAAAAACTAGGCGGGTTCGGCGATTAGAGCAGCCAATGAGAGTCGAAATCCCCGGATGGCCCTGGGAATGCGGGTCGGATCACGATGGGCTTTGGCGAGTATGATTGAACCCTCAACAGTGCCAAGAAGCGTATCGGCAAGGTCGCTGGCTGTCGGAGTTTGCTTCCCCGTGAATTGGGCCGCGATGGGTTCAAGTTTTTCGGCGAAGTCGTCAGCGACCGCCTTGAACATGTCCGCGACGGCTTGCTGCATTCGCGGATTCGTTTCGGCGAGCTCGAGTGAGAACGAACCCAGCAGGCATCCTCCGCTCCAAACCTCTGGAGAGCACTTTTCCAAATGCTCAAGAAAGGCAAATGCCTTTTCAACAGGGCCCGCAATTCGGACGTAAGGTCCATTTGCTAACATCTGCAACCCGCGTCCAATAGACCACTCCAAAACCGCGAGACCCATATCCTCCTTCGAATCAAAAAAATAGTACACGCTGCCCTTGGTCAGCTCGGCCTGCTCACAGATCGTATCCACGGTCGTGGCCGCATAGCCGCGGGCCAAAAACAATTCTTTGGCTGCGGCTAGGATACGTTCCTTGGTCTGGGTTGATGCCACTTTCCTGCTGCTATACTAACTAGTTGGTATTGTCAAGCCAAATCCTTATCGGCGTCACTTTTTGGGCCGAGCAAGAAGGGGCGGTCTGCGAGAGAGGGTCGACGACGGATCTGCCGGACAACTGCGAAGTCATCCCCCCGGTGGAGCGGTTAGTCTGGCATCGCGAAGAGCGCGCACCAGGTCGTCACCATCCACCGCTTTCAAGAAGAATCGCTCTTAGGCCGGCTTTGCGTACTCCGCCATGCCTGAGATATCGATTACTACGACCGGTTCATTGCCCACAACCCATGCGTCATGTCCCGGAGGTAATAGTGACACCTCACCTGGACCAAACTCATCCTCGCTTCCATCATCCATACGCACTCTGAGACGGCCGGAGACATGGTACTGCAGGTGAGGAGCCTGGCAGCTTTCGGTATTTACGATTGGCTTTACACAGGTCGACCAACTCCATCCGGGCTGCAGTGTGGCACGGCCGAACGTAACTCCGCCTAAAGTTACAAGTTCCACTTGGCCCTTGTCGAACGAGCGCTTCTCGTCGGGGGCTGACAAAACTTTTTTTTGCATCTGTGACATGAAGCGGAGCCTAAAGAACTCCGCCGAGTGGAACAAGCCGGAAAGCGGCAGTGTCGAGGTCAGCGTAGTATTAGAGCGGGAAGTAAGGGCGCTTAACGATTAACGGCGCAAGGCCGAGCGACGGCTCGTCGAGGAGAAGCAGTTTTGGTTGGCCATCAGCCCACGAGCGATCGCCAACATTTCCTGCTGGCCACCAGAAAGTTTCCATCCCAACACATTGGCGAAGGGTTTCAACTCGGCAAAGACAGCAAACATTCGCTCTGCATCGGTCTCCAGCTCGTGCTGACCAGGCCCAAGTTGAGGCTGCGTTCGGTGCAGCCATCAGAACAGCAAAAGAGCAGAAACCCAAAGGAGGCATCAAGCCGGTTTCAAGTGCATACTCGATTCGACGAAGCCGTTTCTGATTCACCTTCGCAAGAAGACGCGCAAACCGCCTCTTGACATCCTCCCATTTCCACTCAGGAATCTTAAACCGCGTGCACGCAGCGGACTCGGCCGAAGGCGTGATGATCTTATCGATGGGAACCCGATGAACCAGTAACCAGAAGGCCTGCAAGAGGGCCGCGGAGAACTTTTGAAGTAGAGCAGAGAAAGTCGCTTATTGAGCCCTTCCCCTCGTCAAACCGTACGTGCGGATTTCCGGCATACGGCTTTCGCGTGAGCGTAATTGATTCCCGAATCAATGGGCCCAGGAGGATTCGAACCTCCGACCAAGGGATTATGAGTCCTAAAGTCGACCCTTTCGCAATTTTTCACATTCTTGCTTCTAACCGCAAATACTACGCGCTTAGGCTGTTATGATTATCAGCATTTTGCATACCATTTCACAGTTTTCTGCGTTTGGTGTAGAAGAAGGTGTAGAATACGAAGTTTCTTTTACACCAAATTGACGACAGAAATCCATCCGCTGATGGCAGCGGATAACATCGTGTCGCTGACGCAGGCGTCTTGACTCCCGCGCTTCGGAAAAGCCTCGTAGTCATTCAAGTTGGCATTCTGGGACTTCGTTCCTCCCTTCCCGTCGTCACCGCCGAGCGGTTCCCCCATTTCGGGGATATAGGAGACGTATGGGCGGGTTCTGCTCTCGCCACGTCAGTAGGGTTCGCATTGAGGTCCGAGTCTACGACAACCAACTGAAAGAATACGGGTCGAGCAAGTGTTAATGTTTCGAGCAATGCCAATGATTTAGGCGGTGGTATCAGCTCCGCCCCCACCAACCCCATCAACGCTTATAAACCCCATAAGGAGTTAGTTTATTTTCTAATAAGTTAGGAAGCGTTGATGGGGTTACGGGGGTAACGAACCTGCTCAGCCTTGAATTTCGGATTTGGCTTAGCGCACGATCTCAGACGCAAAAAGACTCGGCTGTTCGCTCATTTCGCTGTTCTCAGTGCTTCTCGGGCGTTGTCGTACCTTCTAATAGCTTCTCTTTTTGTTTAATTTTTCGTAAGGGCAATTCCATTCGGCAAATCACGCTTCGCGAATTGTCTGATCTCCTACCATCCGAAGCGCTTAGTCTCAGAAAGCTTCAGGCTGTTTCTGATTGTGCATACATCATTCGCGATAATCCCGCGCGGTATCACCATCAGTTTAAAATCGAAATGATCCCTTGATTTCCT
>JBKPBY010000033.1:0-10715 GCA_046727075.1 bacterium
TAACTAACACCAATCATCGCAATGCGATTTGAATGAGACCTCAAGTCAAAGGTTTCGTTCAATTTTGACCCCGATGCTAAATCGGAATAAGGGCTGGAAGTATTCCGGGTACCCCACCGAATCGGGAACCCCTAGTCTAACCGGATCGAGGCAATCGGCAAGTCGAGATCACTCGATTCGTCAGAGAGCAACGAAGCTCCGTTTATCGCCATGCGGGTCGCGATAATATCTTATGGTTTCTTCGGATTAAGGTCGCCAGCCGGTTTTGTCGTCGTGGCAGGGCTATTGGTGCCGGCCGCCGGTTTCTTTTCTTTCTCGGTGGCGGACGCGCTAGCTGCAGGAGTTGGTGGCGGCTGATTCGCGTTCAGCTTAGAAATGACCGGACCGCTGAAGTCATAACTGTCTCTCGAATAGAGCACAACGCCGACGCCGTTATTTGCACTGGCCCCAGACTTATCGAGAACCAGATCATAGTTCTGCGCCTTCACCTGGTCGTTTACCACGCGTATGATTTCCTCAACAATCCCATCTCGTACTCGGCGAAACTGGTCCTGAATCTGCTTTTCCCGCGTCTGACGAAATTCGCCTATCTCTTTCTCCAGCCCTTTTGCTTCGTTAATCTTGGAATCACGCTCCTGGCTCTTCTGATCTTTCGCGGTTCCGCTCAAGTCAGGCTTATTGATCTCGTCGTTTAATTTGTTGATGGTATCGAAGGCCTTCTTATAAGCGTCCATCCGCGCATCCAGTTCGTCTTTATAAGCCTTTGTCGCTTCTTGAAATTTGGCGTTCGCGTCTTTCGTTTTGTAGTACTCGTTGAACACTTTTTGAACGTCAACAGTGCCTATTCTCAGTTCCGCTTTAGCCGGCCCAGCGAGCCCTGTGCTCAATGCCAATGTGCCTGCAAGCGTCAATAATGGGAGTTTTTTCATGGCCAACTGCGAATGATGGTTATAGCTGGACTCTTCTAAAGAGTCTTCGGTTAGAATTGGGTGCCGACACTAAACTGGAACTGACCGCTGGAGCTATTCCAGCTGTCTCGTTGGATCGGAAAGCCGTAGTCTAGCCGGATCGGGCCGATCGGCAAGTCGAGACGAACACCTACACCGATATCCTGGTTGAAGCCTCCTGAAGTCCGGCGTTTACCACCGACGTCGGTAACATGGTCTTTCGGACCAAAGCTCCACGATGTGTCGTTGACAAAACCGCCATCGTAAAAGACCGCGAAGCGCACGCGCTCCACGATCGGAATAGTGTATTCGACGGTAAACCTGACCAACGTGTTGCCGCCGATAGGCTGTCCATTTTCATCCTTCGGACCGGCCTCACGGAATCGGAAGCCGCGCAGCGTATTCGCACCGCCCAGGTAGAGGCGGTCATAGACTGGTACTATGTCCTTGCCATCCCAGGTTGCTACGGACGCAACTTCACCGTTCAGCAAAAGAATCGTGTCGAACGGCAGGTTATAATATTGAGCGGCATCCAAATCGAACCCATAGATCTGAACGTCGCCTCCCAAAAAGCCGCCGGCAACATAGGTCGAAAGGTCAACTCGCAAGCCTTTGCGGGTCAGATAAGCGCTATCGCGTTTGTCGTACGAAAATCCGAGCGTTACACGACTCTCCAACGAGGTGGTACCTGCCGCCAAGATCTCATTGCGTAAACTTTGTGAGATATCGCTCGAAAGGCTGTAGATTTCGACGTTCTGAAGCGTATAGTCGAGCCTGGCAGCCAGAAAATTGGTGATCGGTTTACGCGCGAAGATATTGAACCCATACTGCCTTTGCGAATAAACATCGCTGAGGAAGGTGGCGTCGTCGTAGAACAGCCTGCCTCCAACTGCCAGGCGCTGATCAAGGAAATAAGGTTCTGTCAGCTCAAGGAGGAAATCTGTCTGCTGCGTACCAAGCTGTGCTCTCAGCCGGAACTTTTGACCAGCACCCGTGAACGTTTTCCAGTTTGTGATATCGAAATTCCCTTGTGAGAGCTCGCCGAACCCGACTAAACCCTCCGTCGAACTAAACCCAACACCGAAGTTTAACGTTCCGGTGCGCTTTTCTTGAACAACAATGTTCAAATCCTTCCTCCCGGGAATATTCGTGTCGCTGGCGTAAGCGTCCACCTTTTCAAAATATTGTAGCCCTTCCAGACGCTTTTTACTGATGTCCATTCGGACGGTATCGAAGACATCGCCGGGCGCGAGCACAACCTCTCTTCTGAGTACCTTGTCTCGCGTCCGAGTATTTCCGCTAATATTAATATGTTCAACGTAAGACTGGATTCCTTCCTCGATCTTATAAGTCAGATCGACGTAGCCGGGCCCAGCCGGAGCAGTCTCCACGTTAACTTTAGCGTCCGCGTAGCCGGCGACACCGTAAGCGTCTTCAACTGATTTGATGTCTTTCTGCAGCTTCTGCGGCGAAAAGATCTTTCCCTCAGTAACCTTGATAACTTTTCGGAAGTTCGGCTCGGTTACAACGTGTAGCCCCTGAATCGTAACTGTTCGGACGCGATATTGAGGCCCTTGGTCGATGTAGATAAAAATATCAATATTCTTACGACTGACCCGGTTGATTTTTACATCCGTAACTTTTGCATCGACATAGCCAGCGTCTTGAAAGGCTTCCTTAACTTTTTGCATGTCCTCGTCAAGTTGGGTGCTGCTTAGCTTTCCAGCGCCAGTGATAAAGCCGAGTATGTTCTTCGGCCTTGTCTTCATGACTTTGAGCAGCTTCCTGGAAGGGACCCCAGTGTTGCCCCAGAAAAGGATTTTGCGAATCACCGCTCGCTGGCCTTCGCTGATTGAGTAGGTAACATATGCGGTACCACGTTCTTCATTTGTGGTGACCTTGTACTGAACGTCGACATCGGAGAAGCCGCGCCTCTGATAAAGCTCCACAACCTTCTGTCGTGCCTGCTCCAGTGTCTGCTCATTGAGCGGCGTTCCGGTCTTCAGGTTCAGTTCGCGCCGGATCCGCTTCGGATTAACGGCTTCGGCGCCTTGAATATAGACTTGGGACAACGTCACGCGCGTTTGAACGACGACGATCACCTTCACGCCATCCGGAAGCGGCTCTCCATAAATTCGTACATTGGTTACCAACCCGGTCCCATACAGTGCCCGCACGTCATCTTCGACCACGGTTTCGGAGTAGGGCTGTCCGACTGTCGTCTTCATATTGGACAGAATTCGCTGGCGGCTCAGTGTTGCCGGTCCGGCATACTGAATTTCAATCTGCCGAACAATCGGTGCCTTTTGCGGTTGAGGCGCAGCCGGTTGCTGGCCGGGAGCCGGAGGCGCCTGCTGGCCAGCTCCAGGGGCCGGTTGTGGAGGCGGTGGCGGTGGAGTCTGCTGCTGAGTTCGACCGAGCGGAGCCAACAACGCTAAGAGTACGACTGTCAACACGCTTTGATGGCGGAGGCAACGCAACAATTTCATCATAAGAGAGTTTTTCGACAGCAGCGAATCGCGTAATTCATGACGATGGGACCCGAAAGGTCAACAGAAAAAACAGCGCCGACACCGCCGCCAGCGCCGTCATCTGAAGCGGATCCGCGAGTGATCGATTAATTTCACTCTCGCAACGCGGATTCGATTGCGCGCTTCAGCTGCCGGCGATGACGGCGTTGTCGGCAATGACGGCGTTCTTTGCCGGCGATGACGGCGACGTCAAACGATACCAATTATCGCGGGTTCGCGGTTCGTATCCGGCTTCCGAAATCAAGCGTTCAATATCCTCACACGTAATGCGGAACGTCGTTCCGGCTTGGCTCACTACATTTTCTTCCATCATCACTGAGCCGAAATCGTTGGCTCCAAACCGAAGTGCGATTTGCCCGATCCGCGGGCCTTGAGTTACCCAAGAGCTTTGAAGATTCTCGAAATTATCCAGGTAAATTCGCGACAACGCTTGTGTCCGCAGGTATTCGGCAGAACCGACTGGTGTCGCCTTCAAAACGACATTCTCCGGTTGAAACGTCCAACAAATGAATGCCGTAAAACCGCCGGTCTGATCTTGTAACCGCCGGAGTCGCTCCAGATGCTCGATGCGGTCTTCGGGAGTTTCGACGTGGCCAAACATCATCGTTGCGCTGCTATTCAGGCCGAGTTCGTGCGCGATTTCCATCACCTTCAGCCATTGATCGGAATTGCATTTCAGCGGAGCGATCCGGTTTCTAACGCGATCAACAAGGATCTCTCCGCCCCCGCCCGGGATAGATCCAAGCCCAGCGTCACGAAATTTCAAGATCACTTCGCGCAGAGGCATTCGGAAAACATCAGAAAAATGGTTAAACTCTGGTGGACTAAACGCGTGGATATTGACTTGCGGATACTTCTCTCGCAGATGGTGGAGCAAATCGAGATAGTAATCGATCCCGAGCTTTGGATGGTGCCCTCCTTGCATCAGAATCTGAATGCCGCCGATAGCCACCAGTTCATCGATCTTCCGATCAATGTCTTCGTGGCTTAAGACGTAGTGATCGGCATCCTTTTCGGTTCGATAGAACGCGCAAAACTTGCAGTAAACGTTGCAAACGTTCGTGTAATTAATGTTCCGGTCGACGATATACGTCACGATCTCCTTGCCACGTCCGCCAAACGCGTCCTTTTTTGCAAGTTGCCGCCGGTAGTCGGCCAGCTGTCCCAGCTGATTGAGCGGAAGCCGATACAACTCAAGCGCTTCCTCCTGACTGATTCGTTCGCCGTCGAGCACTTTGTCCACCACGGGCGAATCTGAGAATGCAATGTTCATCCGGCAGCACATTAGCGTGGAAATCTGCCGGATGCCAGCCTCTGCTGGCATCCGGCCGATTTCCCCGCTGACAGAGCCGCTCTGCGTGCGGCTCGGAGACAAGGCCGCCATAGGAGAGTCATTTATAGAACAGCCTTTTTGAGGGCGAAAATCTCGCAAACGTGCAACGTTTGTGAGATTTTCGGCCTGATGGCGGAAAACTTTTACCGGAGGACGGTCGACTCTCCAAAGACTGATTTCGATCTTTCGCTTCGCCCGCCTCTTTTCAGCGAGTTCCGCGGACAAGGCCGGGTTCGGGAGCGACTCGAGCTGATGGTTGAAGCGGCTAAACAGCGCGGCGACGCGCTGGAACATGTTCTTTTGAGCGGGCCACCGGGTCTGGGTAAGACGACGCTGGCGTACATCCTCGCCAATGCGATGGGGGTAAATATTAAAACGACGAGCGGCCCGATGATCGAGAAAGCCGGCGACCTTGCCGGTCTCCTGACTACACTCGAACGTGGCGATATTCTTTTCATCGATGAAATTCACAGGCTGCAACCGGCCATCGAAGAATATCTCTATCCGGCGATGGAAGATTTCCGGCTCGACATCATCATCGATCAAGGGCCAAACGCTCGAAGCGTCCGGCTGAACTTGCCGAAATTCACTCTGATCGGCGCAACAACTCGCTCCGGAATGATCAGCGCACCGCTCCGGTCTCGATTTGGCATGACGAATCGGCTCGACTACTACAACCTGTCCGAGCTTAGCCAGATCATTGAGCGAAGCGCCGGACTGCTCAATATCCGGATTGATACAAAAGGAGCCGAAGAGATCGCTTTCCGCTCGCGTGGCACTCCGCGCGTGGCGAATAATCTGCTCCGTTGGGTTCGTGACTATGCACAGGTAAAAGCTGACGGCTCCATCAATCAGGCGATTGCCGATAAAGCGCTGGAGATGCTTGAGATCGATCTCGATGGATTAGATGAAATGGATAAACGAATACTTGAAGCACTCGTCGTTCATTTCCAGGGCGGACCAGTCGGCCTCAGCTCGCTGGCGGTTTCTGTAGGCGAAGAAGCCGGAACCATCGAAGAAGTGAACGAGCCCTACCTGATCCAGCAAGGATTCATCAAACGAACTGCACAAGGGAGAGTTGCGTTAGCGAAGGCGTATGAAAAGCTTGGAATTAAGCCGTCATCGCCGCAGCAACGGGAGTTGCTTTAGCGCACTTTCAGAGTGCTGTTATCCGTCCACAATCGACCGTCTACGTCGACCGTTCCATCTGCGCGCGGGAACGGAAAACCGCGGACCGTAGACCGAAAAGCGAAAACAGCCGCGACAGCTTTCGGGGCTATTCCCTAACCCTCTTCCGCACCGGAACCGGCGTCGGTCGCGCTGCTTGTTGCTGGTCCTGCGGATATTTGATCGTTGTAGGCCAGACGATACGCCACGGTTGGTGCTTCAGTTTGTCTGATAGCTCCCCGAAATCTTCGATGATTCCGTTCAGCCGAGGCAACGAAGTACTCAGAGTGCCGTTCAGCTCGTCGAGCACACTCTTCAGGCGAGCAGACGCTGCGTTGAAATTGGCGAGCGTCTTTTCCAGATTGTCATCCTTTTGCACTTGGGCGGTAATGTCCTGCACGCGGTTGAGTGAGTCCCGAAGCTTCTCAAGGGACACATCAAAAGAGCCTCCTTTTTCCGTCATCTCTTTGAGATTCCCGCCGACTGACCTGAAGTTTTTAACCGCTTCGGTCAATGGAGAGTCAGGCTGAGTTAAGAGCGTCAAGTTGTGGGACGTTCGCTGGAGCTCGGCCAGAGTCGCTTCCGTCTGTTTTAGCGTGGGATCGAGTTTCTTAATAATCTGTGGTCCGACCTCGCCAAGATCCGGCTGACGTGTCCCGACGAATCGAGCGTTCGGTTCTGCTAATCCCGACAGAGGATTGCCATTGTTGAAATCGACTACCAGCTCTGCCAGCAGGCCAAAGCTTCGCATAGAAACAGTGTTTTCCTTGTAAATCTGCGCATCGGACTGGACTTGCACTTCAACCATTGCCTCGTAACCGAGTCTTTCCGGCGGACGATCTTCCAATGGAACAGGCGATTGAATCCTCGACACCGTTCCGATTTTTCGTCCAGCCAGCATGACGGTGGCGCCCTGTTTGATTCCGGCCGCATTGTCGAAGTAAACCCGGAACGGCTTGAGCGGCCTCAGCAAGCCAGGTGATGAAAGGTACAATACAACACCAACAGCCAGCCCCATGGTTAGAAGTACCAGAAGTCCGGTACGAACTTCGCTACGAAGAACCTGCATTTTCTATCGACTCTGTGATCGGACCTTCTGTGTCTCCAGTAACAAATTGGCGGACGATCGGGTTTTTCGAACACCTGAAATTCTCGGGTTTATCATCCTGAATAATCTTGCCTTGATAAAGCATTGCCATCCGTGTCGCAATCCGGAACGCGCTGTCCATCTCATGTGTCACGACTATGGAAGTCGCACCCTTTTGCTCGGTCAGATGAATAATCAATTCATCGATAACTGAACTGATTACGGGATCGAGCCCAGCTGACGGCTCATCGAACAACAAGATTTCGGGGTCCATCATCAGCGCTCGCGCAATACTGATGCGTTTTCGCATACCTCCGCTCAGTTCAGAAGGGAGACTGTCCTCACTTCCGCTCATATCGACGAGTTGAAGGTTCTTTTTAATCGCGGCATCAATTTCTTTCCTGGGTTTTCGGCAGAGCTCTTCAACCGGAAGTGCCAGATTCTCGCGAACAGTCATCGAGCTGATCAAGGCTGAGTACTGGTACACAACACCCAGACGGCTGCGCAGCAGGTTCAGCCGGCTGCGACGTAACTTCTGAATTTTGAGGTGTCGATAGTAAATCGCTCCGGCAGTCGGTTTCAGGATTCCGAGGATGAGGCGCAAAGTCGTGCTTTTTCCGCTACCGCTTTGTCCGAGAATCACCAGCCGATCTTTTGGGAACACGGAAAAAGTGACCCCATCCAATACGGCCTTGTCCTCATAGCGCAAGACAACTTCATCTAAGCGAATCAACGGCGTATCGCTCATTGGGTGATCTTGGTGACCATAATGTTGAACAGCGTATCGAATCCGATGACGTTCGTGATGGCAATGACTACGCTATCTGTTGTTGCCTTGCCCACTCCTTCGGCGCCTCCGGTCACAGATAAGCCCTGGAAACAAGCAATTAAGCCGATCAACAGCCCGAAGAACAGCGCTTTGAAAAGCCCGATAACAATGTCGCTAATGATTAGGCTGGTCATTACCGTGTCGAAATAAGCGGCTGGCGGAATGTTCAGCGTGACCCACGAAATCAGCGATGAGCCAACCAACGCGGCAACACACGACACCACCGACAGGCAAGGCATACTTAAAGCAATTGCGATCAGCCTGGGTGCAACAAGAAAACGCAGCGGACCGATACCCATCGCTTCGATGGCTTCGACTTCTTCCGAGACCTGCATCGTTCCTAGCTCGGCCGTATAGGCTGCGCCGATTCTCGCAGCAAGGACAATGCCGGTCAGCAACGCCCCAAGCTCTCGCGTGAAGGCAATTGCTATCAACGTCGGCACAAGTCGTTCGGTGCCGAACTTCTGGAGCTGATATCCGGTCAACAGCGCCATCGTGAGCCCCAGAAAAAAGGAGACGAGGACCACCAGCGGAACTGAATCAACGCCAGTCCGCTCCGTTTGGGCAAAAAACATGTTCCAGCGGAAAGGCAGACGACCGCGCCCGATATTGTCTCCTACTTCCTCAAACGTGTTGAGCAAGAGCCAAAAAATGCTGCCGACGTAAATCAGCGCACTTCGCGTGAAATAGCCGATTTTGTAAAGCAAGCCGGTCTATCATTCGATTCGCATTTCGCACGAATCAAGCGAAATGATAATGCCAACAAAGGGAATGCCAACAATGCCATCAGCGCCGACAATGCCAACAATTTACCAGAGGGCTTGGCAGCCGGAACGTTGTTGGCAATGATGGCACTGTCGGCGTTGTTGGCATTATTCGAGTGGAAAAGCACCTTCCAATCTTTGAGCTGGAACACCGGATCGTTGAGGCGCTGAAAGAATCGCCTCGGCTGGTTTTGCAGGCGCCCACTGGTTCTGGAAAATCGACTCAAGTTCCGCAGGTTCTGCTCGATAGCGGTCTAGCCGGCAGCGGACAAATCATCATCTTACAACCACGCCGTTTGCCGACGCGGATGTTAGCAGCCCGGGTTGCCCATGAACGCGACGTCTACCTCGGCGACGAAGTCGGGTATCAAATTCGCCTGGATAACGTCTCGACCCCAAAAACTCGGATTCGGTTCGTAACAGAGGGCGTCCTGTTACGACAGATGGTGGGCGATCCGGAATTGCCCGGAGTATCGATTCTGATTTTTGACGAATTCCATGAACGCCATCTCTACGGCGACATTGCACTGGCCCGCGCCATAGAAGTCCAACGCTCAAGCCGTCCCGATCTGAAAATCGTGGTGATGTCAGCCACGCTGGACACCGGTCTCTTGGAATCGTATCTGCGACCCTGCACGGTGCTGACTTCGAAAGGACGTACTTTTCCGGTCGATATCGAATATTTGAAGCGCGAGGTGGTGGACGAACCGCCGTGGGAACTGGCTGCCGATGCGCTTTCGCAGGCAGAAGATGACGGTGGCGATGTTCTGATTTTCATGCCGGGCGCCTACGAAATTGCGCGAACGATCGAAGAGATTAAGCGCTCGAAGTTCTCGGGAGTTGTACTTCCATTGCACGGCGATCTTTCTCCAAGAGCGCAGGATGCAGCGGTCGCGATGTACGGAGAACGAAAAGTCGTGGTATCGACAAACGTAGCGGAAACCTCATTGACGATCGACGGCGTCACGCTGGTTATCGACAGTGGACTTGCCAAGACTGCCAAATACGATCCCCACCGAGGCATCAATACATTGATCGTTGAGAAAATTAGTCGGGCGTCTGCAGATCAACGAGCCGGACGAGCTGGTAGAACTGCGCCCGGACATTGTATCAGGCTCTGGTCTGAACGGAATCAAATCGCGCGTCGAGCACAAGATCTTCCTGAAATCAAACGACTCGATTTAGCGGAAGTCTTGCTCAATCTCAAAGCCGCTGGGGTACAAGATCTGGAGCGCTTCGGATGGATTGAGGCTCCCGACCCCAGATCACTTCGCCGCGCAATTGAGCTGCTTGAAGACCTTGGAGCACTTGATCGCAGAACCGGAGAAATCACTGCCCTCGGAGATCGAATGCTCTCTTTTCCGGTACATCCACGCTACTCCAGGATGCTGCTGATGGCTGGCGAGCTGGGATGTGTATCGACCGTCGCATTGATTGCGGCGCTCACCCAGGAGCGTCATCTGCTAAAGAAGAGTACAAGCAGCCAAATGGACCACGATCGGGAACTGTTGCTGGGGCAAGAACTGGAATCCGATTTTTTTATGCTGGTGCGCGCCTGGCTCTACGCACAGGAACATGGCCCGGACCAGGCACGCAGGCTGGGGATCCGATACGCGGTTTCGCAACAAGTGGCACAGGTCTTCCACCAATTTGTTGATATCGCCAACGCCGAAGGTTTGAACACGGAAAAAGAGGTCGATGCCTTCGATGCTGAAGCGCTTGGCAAATGCATGTTGGTAGGTTTCTCGGATCATCTTTCCAAGCGAATCGATGCGGGCAGTTTGCGCTGCGACCTGGTTCATGGGCGACGCGGCGTTCTGGCACGCGAAAGCGTCGTACAAAAGAGTCCTTTGTTTGTCGCGGCGGAGATTCGCGAGATTCAGGGACGCGACGACGAACTGATCGTCCTGCTTTCTCAAGCGACGGGCGTTCGCGAAGAATGGTTGCAGGAATTGTATCCGGAAGATTTTCGCGAGTCAGACCAAGTCTATCTTGATCCTGCAACCCGGCGAGTAGAAGCCAGACGGGATTTGATTTTCCGGGATCTGATTCTTCAT
>JBKPBY010000034.1:0-16250 GCA_046727075.1 bacterium
TTTTGCCCTGCCATCCACCAAGCTGATATAACGGCCTTCTTGAGGCTTCTTTCTATTAGATGTCGCGGCTAGGGCCTCCGGCTCGCCCGGTAGTCTCAACCTGACCCTCTGAGGGTTGCTTCCAGCCGACCGTGATCGAGCGGAGGCAAGAGTTTTTCC
This sequence comes from bacterium, assembly GCA_046727075.1. GTDB lineage: Bacteria > Verrucomicrobiota > Verrucomicrobiia > Chthoniobacterales > JAFAMB01 > JBKPBY01. Next base: position 160 of record JBKPBY010000034.1, read on the forward strand.
ATCCCTTATTTCGCTCCCGGCGCAGTTATTCACAACCTCGCTTCGCCTGGTTGGGGCGCACCGCTTCGCTCGGTCATGAATAACTGCGAAACTGATATCAGCTTCCAGCTCGGCGGTTTGAGGCGCCTTCAGCGCGGCCGCCTAATAAAACAAAATACCTAGGGCTACGCTTCGCCCTCGGCTATTTTGATTCGCGGCTTCCTCCTTCGTCCGGCCAAGGCCGGACTACGGAGGACAGGTCGCCGCATAGTACGCCCTCCCCGCTGATGAACCATAAACGCAGCGCAGGTCCCTTTCAGTTCCCGGCGCTCCCGGCGTTTCCCGGCGTTCCTACCGCGACAGCGGTCCCAATGGCCACGGTTCTTCGTAACTGCGAGCCTGGTGATCGTAGGTCGATGGACGTATCTTAACTTCGTCCCCCTCTTCGGGTAGCCCGGTGACCGGCTCACCGCCTCCGGCGGTTCGTGACTGACTAGCACATGCTGAGAATAAAAGGAGCACTCCCGATGAGAGAACTCCGCAAAAAAGCAGTTTACGCATATCAATTCATCCCTTTAAGACGAGGCCGCGACGCCGGCACGTCGCAATTCTACGGCCGATACCCCGGAAAGGATGCATGGTTTGGGCGGTTTGCCAAGCCCGCGCCTGCGGGATCGTCGGGATCGAGCGACATCGAGCGGCATCGAGCGAGGTCGAGCGGCATCGAGCGGCATCGAGCGGCATCGAGCGGCATCGAGCGGCATCGAGCGACATCGAGCGACATCGAGTCCGTAATCCGTAGTCCGTAGCCCGTAATCCGTAAATGGTGAAACAGGCGTGCAGGGAAGACATAGGTAACACATTTGGGTCAATACATCGGTAACACTTTTGGGTTTTAGGGTTACGGTTTTTGCGTGTCGATATTGCTACTCCAGCTGCTCAGGATGTCGATGCGGACGGCGCGATAGTTCCTCTAACCCCTCATAGCCTCTTTGCAAAAAACGCTCTCGCCATTTGTAGCCGGTCTTCGCACTAATGCCGTATTCTCGGCACAGCTCCCGAAAGTTGCTCCCTCTCAGAGCCTTCAGGCAAAACTCCATTCGCTGTTCCATAGGTTCGATCTTTCTCCAGGGCATTTGACCGATTGCTCTCGGCTTCCTGCCCTTTCAATGTGTTACCTATATATTGAACCATTTGTTTTGCCTATATTCTGAACCTGTACCCAGGCGACCCCGTTGACGTACGGTTTACGGATCAAGGATTACGGTTTACGGATTACGGACTCGATGCCGCTCGATGTCGCTCGATCCCGCTCGATCCCGCTCGACCCGAAGAAACCTGGCGCTAAAAACGCTCCTGCATAGACTGGCAATAGCATTCTCAATGGCGCTAGACTACGCATGTGCTCTAATGTTTGGATGGTTAACTCTTTTTGTTAGCGAGCGCGGACACGCGTTTTCGTTGGCGTCAAGAGCCTATGCGCGCAGAGACCAGATACCAACGGTAGACTGTAGACGGTAGACTGAAAACTGTTAACCGCGGCCCTGAAAGGGCTGCGATTGGAATGCCAGGAGAGCCGAACCCAGAACGACGACCTCGGACGCAAGATAAAGAGGCGATTGCCAAGACTTCCATGGTGGCAAGCGGGAGTCTGACTTTGCTCAAGGTTCTTGTTGGCCTTTTTACCGGAAGCTTGGGACTCTTAGCCGAGGCAGCGCATTCGCTGCTCGATCTGGTTTCAACGCTGATCACCTTTTTCGTGATTCGTGTTGCTGCGGTGCCCCCGGACCGAAATCATCCTTACGGCCATGAACGTGCTGAACATCTTGGCGCTCTAGCCGGAATGTCTCTTTTGGCAGGCACCGGTGCGTTGATCGTCTACCACGCGCTCGATAAAATTCTGCTCCACCCGCAAGCGCCGGTAACGACAATGTGGTCGTTTGCTGTGCTGTTGATCTCGATGCTTGTCGATTTTCTCCGCGCCCGTACCCTGCGGCGCGCGGCAGTCCGCCACGGAAGCGATGCGCTCGCGTCCGATGCCGAGCATTTCGCAAACGATCTTTTCGGCTCGCTCGCTGTCGTGGTCGGACTGGCGATCGCTGGGTTTGGGCATCTCGCCTATTTACCGGATTGGTTCATCGGGCGCGCGGACGCTATTGCCGCGTTGGTTGTGGCGGTAATTGCTTTTGGTTCGGTCTGGAAAATCGGATCGCGAGCAGTCCGCTCGTTAATGGATGACGTGCCGCCGGAGCTTGGCGACCGGCTGCGCAAACGGGTCGAATCGGTCGACGGCGTCGTCCCAGGCACTGTCAACCTGCGGACCCGGTACGTCGGAAGACGACCCCACGTCGAAGTAGTGCTCGGTATGCCACGTGGGACGTCGCTGGAATCCGCGCATCAGCTCACCGAGAAAGTAGAGAAATCAATCCGCGATGAGCTGGCGCATGCCGAAGCCATCGTGCACGTCGAACCGGCGGCGCCGCCGGGTGAATCTTGCGCAGCCACCGTCCGCGCTATAGCCGATAAACTTGGGCTGAAAGTGCATAACCTGAACATTTATCTTGTAGGAAGAGACAGGCGGATAGAGCTCGATCTCGAATTGTCTGAAACGCAGACATTAGCGGAGGCGCACCGCTATTCTGAGCGGCTTGAAGCCGCGATTGCGCGCGAATTGCCAGAGATCGGCCGGATCACGGTCCATCTTGAGCCGCGCACGGATGAACCGCGACCGGGTGTGCGACATCTTCCATCAACGCAGCGAATCCAGGAAGCGCTAGCAAAACTCCCGGACGCTACAGGAGTGCACGTAGAAGATGTCCTGGTCACCGACGAAGGGTTAGTTGTCACACTCGAAAAAGAGTTCGCGCCGGGAACCCCCTTGGCGCAAGCACACGATACGATGGCTCGGCTGGAACGTGCGTTACGTCAGGCACAGCCCGAGGTAGTCCGGGTGCACATTAATCCGGAGATCGAGCGGGATCGAGCGGCATCGAGCGGCATCGAGCGGCATCGGAAATAGGATCGAGCGGCATCGTCGGCACCGAGCGACATCGACGATAGGAGATCGTTTGGGATCGCGAAGCTTTGTTAGAATCAAAACGACACGCTGCTCATACGAATTTAGCGACCAATCCCCATCCGATCCCGCTCGATGCCGCTCGATCCCGCTCGATGCCGCTCGATCCCGCTCGATCCCGCTCGATGACTGGCTTGCGTCTCCGATCTCTTGATGTCAAGATATAGGCATGCCGAAAACCGTTGCGCGCTCGCATCCTGGAGTGCATGTGTGGCTCATTCTGTTGAAAGCATACGGAGCAATTGAAGCGGTTTCCGCTAAAAGCATCGCCGATTCCAATCTTTGCCTTTCGGACTTTCAAGTATTAGAGATTCTGTTGCACAAAGGCGCTCTCCCGGTTAATACAATCGGCCGCAAGATCATGCTCACCAGCGGATCTATCTCGACCGCTGTGGATCGGCTTGAAAAGCGAAAGTTAGTACGCCGAGATTCTTCAGTCGACGATGGTCGCGTGATTTATGTTTCTCTTACCGGTGCCGGTCGCACATTGATTCAACGAATCTTCTCCCGGCACGCGCAACAGATGGAGGAAGTGTTCAGTCCATTATCTGATGAGGAGCGGGTTGTGTTGGAAGGACTGCTGAAGAAAGCTGGCAAATACGCTGAATCACTGGCAGCGTCGCAGGCCTGAAGAAAAATATCTTGACGTCAAGGCAATCGGTAGGAAGGTGGACCAATCGACTTCGTTTAACCCATATATCTAACCATGGCTAAACTTCTCTATATTGAAGCTTCACCCAGGAAAGACCGCTCGCGATCCATCCGAGTCGCACGAGCTTTCCTGGCAGCACACCAGAAGAGTCATCCGAACGATTCCGTGGAGACACTGGATCTTTGGGCGACCACACTTCCCCCTTTCCACGGCCCTACCATTGAAGCCAAGTACGCGATCCTTCAAGGCGAAAGCCATACGCCTGAACAGGCGCAAGCATGGAAATCGGTCGTGGACGTAATTGAACATTTCAAATCGGCAGACAAATACCTCTTCTCGTTGCCGATGTGGAACTTTGGAGTGCCGTACGTCTTAAAACATTATATTGATGTGCTGATCCAACCGGGGCTCACGTTTTCCTTTGATCCGGCGACAGGTTATAAAGGCCTGGTGACAGGCAGGAAAGCAGTCGCCATCTATGCGCGCGGCGGCGCCTATTCCCCGGGTACGGGAATGGAAGATTACGACCTGCAAAGCAAAACGATCGCCGGCATCTTCGGATTTATCGGGATCACTGATCTGGTGAACATCTTTGTGGAACCGACGCTGGGTCCGGCAGAAGTAACCGAGGCTGGGTTGGCCAAAGCAGAAGAATTAGCAGTCTCGACGGCTAAGTCGTTTTGAGCGGTACAGGAACCGCAGATTCCACAGAATTACGCAGATTAGATTCGGAGACGTCTGGGACACCCAACCCTCGTCCTCAAGAAATCTGCGGTTCCTCCAGGCTTATAGCTTAGTTTCGCCCTGCTCGAAGATATCCAGGACCTTTGAGGGTTTCTTGGCTTGCTCGAGTTGTGTACGCAGTTCATCGCTGCGGAAGACGCGCATCAGGATGCCGACCAGGCGAAGGTACTCTGCATCCATCGTTTTTGGGATTCCGATAACCATCACGAACCGTATCGGACCGTGGGCTCCTTCAACGGGCACAACCAAACGCCCGAAGGCCATTACCATATCGTTGACCGCTGCGGTGCGTGTGTGTGGCAACGCCAGGCCGGACCCGAGGTCAGTCTTACCGGCACCGTCTTTGAGTGCGCGATAGAACTCCTGCCAATCCTTTACACGCGTGTCTGAGCGCAGAAGCTCAGCGACCCGATGAACCGCTTCTTCTCGTGAAGGCGCGTCGATCGCCAGCTGCACATTTTCCGGCAGGAGTGTGTCTCGAAGCCGGATCATAACGCGGAACCGCTCCAACGAAGTTTCTTCCCAAGGATATCAGCGAATGAACGTGTCCGTGGAAATGCAAGCGCCAGTTTTGCCACAGCAGCTTTTACGATGATCGTATCGTTGGAGCGCAGGTGAATCGGATCTTGTCCGTCGATGCTCAGAGCGAGCTGCTGCTCGCCCGGACTGGGTTGGATGCGAATAACCGACTTGTTAGGAACGATAACAGATCGGTTAGTCAGCACATGCGGACAGATCGGAGTGATTACAAAAACGCGGGAGCTCGGCATCACGATCGGGCCACCGGCTGACAAGGAATATGCGGTTGATCCAGTCGATGTGGCGACGATCAATCCATCCGCGTTGTATTCGGTTAGGTGGGTTTGATCGATGTAGACTTCCGCTCGGATCAGGCGAAATCCCCCACCACGGATCAGCACAACGTCGTTGAGTCCGAGATGGGACAAAACAACCTCGCCGTCTCGCTCGAGGAAGACTTCGAGCATGGTTCGTTCGTCGATCCGATAATCGCGGCTGGCTAAAGCTGCGGCAGCGGCGCCATATTCGGATCCGCCAAATGAACTTAGAAAACCGAGTGAACCGAAATTAATACCCATGATTGGTTTCATCCGGCCGGCCAGATCTCGCACCAGGCGCAGGAGTGTGCCGTCCCCGCCTAGGACCACAAAGAGTTCGACGCGACTGTACAGATCGTCGAGGGAATAAGCGGGTTCTCCGATGAGGCTGGCTGCGTGTTCTTCAACTAACACGGTAATTCCGCGATCCGACAATTCGTGGATCAGCGCTCGCATGGCAGCCTCGGCGCCTTCTTTGCGCCAATGCGCGTAGATGCCCAGAGTCAGCGAAGACATGCTAGGAATTCTTTGTTGCCCTTTGCTCCCAAAATCGGGGACTCGATCAAGCCGAGCCAATCCCGATGTAATTCGGCTTTCGCGAAACGCTCAATTTTTTGAACGGCCTGGAGTCGAAGCGGTTCGTCGCGAACAACGCCTCCTTTGCCTACCAAATGTGGTTCCAGCTCGAACTGCGGCTTTATTAACGCGACCACAAACCCTCCTCTGTTCACGCACTCGAAGATAGGCGGCAAGACCAGTGTGAGCGAGATAAAAGAAACATCGACCGCCGCCATTTGAACAGTGGTGCCGATTGCGGCCGGACCCAACAACCTTGCGTTAAACCCTTCCACAACTTGAACGCGCGGATCAGTTCGTATCTTCCAGGCGAGTTGGTTGTGTCCAACATCCAGGGCGATAACCCGTTTGGCGCCTCTTTGGAGCAGGCAGTCGGTAAAGCCGCCGGTCGAGGCACCGACATCGAGGCAGATCCAGTCCGTAACATCGATATGGAAAGCATCCAGAGCCGCTTCCAGCTTGTATCCTCCCCTCCCCACATATTTTTCTTCTGCGACAACTCGGATATTCGCATCCGGACGGATGAGACTCCCCGGCTTATCGACAACCTGCTCGTTAACCAGAACTTTACCAGCGAGAATCGATCGTTGAGACCGTTCGCGCGAGTCGAAAAAGCCCTTCTCAACCAGCAGTTTGTCGATTCGCGTTCGCCGCATCGTGCGCGGCGCTTTCAGCGCCGCGGTTGACCGTCAACCGTCGACCGTCAACCGTCAACCGTCGACCGTCTTTCGCAGCGCTTTCAGCGCCGCGGTTAACCGTCTTCCGTCTTCCGTCTTCCGTCTTCCGTCGACCGTCTACCGTTTGCCGCTGGACGCGTTACAGCATCAAAAAACGAGCAGCCGGTGACATCCCAGCCACAATCAGCGTTCGCTGCTATGCACGCTCGGAAAAGCGGGAGAACGGAAGACGGTTGACGGTCGACGGTTGACTGGAAACGGCCGCGCTCAAAGCGCGGCCTGAAAGGCGCGGCCTGAATTTAAGTCTTGATAAACCATCAAATACGCCAAAGCTATCGGTTCACTTTTTGCCTTATGCCGCCAGAAGAGTTGAAAGAGCGTATCAGGGAGATGCTTGTAACGAACTTGATGCTTCGCACGCCGAAGGAAGAGATCGCGAATGATCTCCCGCTCTTTGGGCCTGACGGCTTAGGATTGGACTCTATCGATGCGCTTCAATTGGTAGTGAGCCTTGAGAAAACCTTCGGCGTTGGCGTTCCAAATTCAGAAGTAGCCAGATCAGCGTTGGCGACCGTTAACAGCATCCACGACTACATCCTGGAGCATAAGCCGGAGCTGCGAAAAACGGTGGACGGTCGACCGTCGACGGATGACGGCCAACCGCAGCGCTGAAAGCGCTGCGAAAACCGGTGGACAGTCGACGGAAGACGGTCGACGGTCAACCGCGGCGCTGAAAGCGCCGCGCAAATAGGAGGTGCGATATGCCGACTTTTGTCATCCTTAGTCAGTTGTCTCCAGATGCGGTCAAAGATCCTAAGGACTTAAAGGGCGTGGCTGAAACCGTGGCGAAGGAGATCAAGAAACAGTGTCCGGGTGTTACATGGAAAGAAAGTTTTGCAACCTTGGGACGCTTTGATGTTGTCGATATCGTTGAAGCTGCCGATGCCAAGGAGGTGGAACGAGCCGCGATGATTATTCGCTCCAAGGGACATTCATCGACCGAGACACTGATGGCTACCCCGTGGAAAGAGTTTCTTGCCGCTCTTTAACTTAGTGTCCTGGGATTTTTCCTCTCGTTCTCGTCATCGAGTTCGAGAACGATTACGAGGGCGAGGACGAGAGATCTGAGTTGGTCCGTCCTTCGGACCGACTATAAGAACGATCTGGTTGCGGCTTCGCCGGACACATTCCGGGACAGGCGATTACGATTTGTTAATCGCATCGATTAATTGCCGCAGACGCCCATAGTTCCGACGATGCGGTCCGCAGACCAGGCGCGGCAAATTCAGGGTGTCGGGCTCGTTCTTTTCTTGCCTCAGCGCTCCGCTGGCTCGAATCGGTGCTGCGACTAAAAGGTCGGCAAAATCTTTATTCAGCTGATCGATCGTTTCCGGAGCCAGCTGCTTTTGCAGCCGAATAACCAAGTCGGAACCGACCCACCGGTACGAGTGGAAAACCCGGTAAAACTGCAGCACCTCTTGGACGGCCTGCTCGGTATCATCAGTCAAACGAAAGAAATAGAAATCGGCCGCTGAGATCAGACCTTGCGCTAAAAGATGCCTTTTAAGAAAGTCGGTCCAAGTTTTCCAATAGGTGCCCCCTTTCTTGTCGACAAACACAAGAGGGATAATCCTGGCTTTCCCGGTCTGCATCAGTGTGAGGCATTCAAAAGCCTCATCCATCGTACCGAACCCGCCCGGGAAAAGGGCAATCGCATGCGTTTCTTTCAGGAAGTTCAACTTACGCGTAAAAAAATAGTTAAAATTTACCAGCTTCGGATCCCCGTCGATGATCTTGTTTGCGTGCTGTTCAAACGGTAACCGGATATTGAGCCCAAAGCTGTGTTCCCGGCCGGCTCCTCGTTGGGCTGCGCCCATGATTCCGTCACCGCCCCCAGTGATGATCATGAACCCATGGTCGCGCATAGTCCGCGCAAATGATTCCGCTGCCTCAAACTCGGGAGCTTTCGGACTGGTTCTGGCCGAGCCGAAAATCGCGACCTTACGGATTCCCTGGTATGGAGCGAAGGTGTTCGCTGCGTGTCGCAGCTCTTTGAGCGAACGATTGATCATTTTCAGGTCCGGGATCGGAACCTCATCCCTCCCCATACGAAGCGCAGTCACAATCATTTCTGCAATCAGCTCTTGCGAAGCGGTAACTCCCCAATCCTCGACCAGTTCTTGGATCCGGCGATCGAACTCAGGGTTTCCTGATGACGCAAATGACGTACGCAGCGCGTGAATGCCGCCAGCGGTAAAATCTTGCACAAGGTCATGTACACTGGAGCGCTGACGGGCTCAAGGCCGCGCTTTCAGCGCTGCTGTTGGCCGTCAACCGTCGACCGTCCACCGTTTTTGTCGCTGGACGCGCGCTGGGCATCGGCGCCAGGGTCAGCCTTCGCCAAGGCTACGGCACGACAAGCTCTGCCGCCCTACAGCAAAGGCAATAAGGCTACAGAAGCGGAACACGGTGGACGGTCGACGTGGACGGTGAACGGTCGACGTGGACGGTGGACGGTCGACGGTGGACCGAAGACGGTTAACCGCAGCGCTGAAGGCGCTGCGTTTACCGCTTGATCCCCTTCCTGGATGTGTTATTTGCACCGTTTCTCCCATGATTGTCATACTTAAGGCTGGTTCCTCGAAAGAAGCCGTCGCGGAGGTGATCCAGGAGGTCGAAAAACTGGGTTATACTCCTCATCCGATTCATGGCGAGCTTCAGACGGTGGTAGCGGCGATCGGCGACGAGCGAACCCGCCATACACTTGAATCGTTAACGGTTTTACCTCAGGTCGAGCGGGTCCTTCCTGTCCAGAAACGTTTTAAACTGGTCAGCCGAGAATCCAGGAGCACGGACACTGTTGTTGATGTAGACGGGATCAAGATCGGTGGGAGCGGCTTCGCTATTATGGCTGGACCGTGCAGCGTCGAATCCGAAGAACAATTGATGGCAACCGCAAAAGCGGTGAAAGCCGCGGGCGCTTCAATCCTGCGAGGAGGCGCTTTTAAACCACGGACATCTCCATACGAGTTCCAGGGTCTGGGTCGTGAAGGCCTGAAACTGCTTGCAGCGGCAAAACGTCAGACAGGCCTCAAAATCATAACGGAAGTCTTAAGTGAACGCGACGTCGAGGATGTAGCCGGAACTGCAGATATCTTGCAGATAGGCGCACGGAACGCTCAAAATTTTCGGCTTCTGATCGAATGCGCGCGGAGCCGGAAACCGATTCTACTAAAACGCGGAATGAGCCAAAGAATCGAAGAATGGTTGCTATCCGCCGAATATATTTTGGCCAATGGGAACCCGAATGTTTTGCTTTGCGAACGAGGCATTCGGACATTCGAAACTTACACGCGTAACACGTTGGATTTGGGCGCTGTTGCGATAGCGAAAAAGGAATCGCATCTTCCGGTCGTTGTGGATCCAAGCCAGGGATGCGGTCGGGCCGACCTGGTGAATGTAATGTGCCGAGGAGCGGTTGCAGTCGGGGCAGACGCCTTATTAATTGAGGTGCATCCGAACCCTGCCGAAGCACTGAGCGACGGCCAGCAACAAATCGATTTCAACATATTCTCTCAATTAGTGAAGGAGTTAGAGCCGATCTTGACAGCAACACAAAAAGAGCACGTCTAAGAGGATGACCGCTTTTCTCCTGTCTCCTGTATTCCGACTCCTGTATTCTACCCTATGCTCGACGTTGCAATCATCGGCGGAGGTCCGGCAGGAAGTTCCTCAGGAACGCTTCTGGCCAAGGCTGGACGCAAAGTCGTGATCCTGGAAAAGGAGCGGTTTCCTCGGTTTCGGGTGGGCGAATCGATGTTGCCCGCCTGCTCCGACACGCTCGAACGGATGGGCGTAAAGGAAAAAATTGATCGTGGCGGGTTTCTGATCAAGTACGGTGGAGAGATCATTCCTGCCTGTAGCGGCGAAGGTGTCCGTTTTTATTTCAAGAACGGCCGGAAAGCAAAACGGGACACATCGTACCAGGTACTTCGTTCGAAGTTCGACCAGATCCTGCTTGAACATGCAGCCGAGACCGGGTGCGATGTGCGGCAGGAAGTATCGGTGGCCGACGTCGAATTTGACCCGGATGGAGCAGAGCTTCGGTTAAGCGACGGCTCAACGATCCGGTCGCGTTACGTCATCGATTGTTCCGGGCGGAATTGTTTGTTAGGAAAAAAATTTCAGCTCAGAAAAGCATTTCCGAACCTCCAGAAGTTTTCTGTCTTTGCTTACTACGACCACGTTGGGCGCTTGCCTGGTCCCGACGGGACGCTTACCAAGATGATCCGAGCGAAAGACCGCTGGTTCTGGATGATCCCTTTAAGCGGCGGCGAAACCAGTATCGGCGTTGTCATGGATACGGCAAGTTTTAAAGCGCTCGGCATGCCGCCGGAACAAGCTCTACAGCATTGTCTGCAGGAACAGCCGACAATCCTCCGCTGGATGACCGATGCTCAACGAACGACGCCGGTTTACGCGACCGGCGATTTCTCGTACCGGAACACTCGATTCACCGATGATCGATGGATGCTGGCAGGCGACGCAGCCGGCTTTATTGATCCGGTGTTCAGCAGCGGTGTCTATTTGGCGCTGTTATCAGGCGAGCTCGCGGCGGACGCTCTAAACAAAATATTCGATAACCCAACGGCGCAGCCGGTTGCTTTCCGCTATTACGAGAAGCGGGTTGGTCGCGTGCTTGATTTATATTTGCGATGGGCGTCTGCCTGGTACACGCAGGAATTTGTGGAAGTGTTCCTTTTCCCAAAAGAAATCTTTGAAATCGTGCCGACGATAAGCGCGGTCCTGTCCGGCAATGAAGCCAGAGAGTTCGACATGCGATGGCGCCTTTGGATCTTTGATACACTGGTGAGACTGCAGAAACGAACCTCCAAAATCGCTCCTTCCCTCGCCTTAACACCTCGACAGAGCCATGCAGAGCCCTCCCGCTGACGACAAAAACCTGTTTCGAATGCCTGCTGCAGAGCGGCAGAGCTTGTTCTCCGTAGTCCGGCCTTGGCCGGACGAAGGAGGGTCCTGGGCCGGTAGTCGGGTAGAGCCACCTCGATAACCTGAATCGAAATTTTAGGAAAACCTCTACCAGACAGCGACTTTTTGATGAAATTATGTAATGCTGCGGCCAATAGTAGCTCCTCCATTGCAGCCAAGCACTTTGTGATATGTCGCGTCTTTGCTGTTAGCATCGCCGCCATTCTGGCGGGCTGTGCAATCGTTCAGCCGATTTCGCCGCTAGGCCAGGAAGCAAAGACACGCCTGGGCCAGCTTTTGTATGTCACGCCAACACGCTCAGTGATCGGGGATGTCGTGATACGAAACCTGCCTGGAGGCGATTACGATATCTTGTTTTCAAAAAGCGATGTTCCGGTAATGCAACTCCAGATGCGCGGGTCGCGCATGACCGCGACTGGCCTGCTTGCGCGCCCTGGTTGGACGGGTGATGTTCATCATGCTCCAGCCGCTTTGCGGCCTTGGGCTAGCCTGAAAGAAATTCTCCCATACTTCGATTCCAAAGAAACGCATGCTCAGAGGCCCGGCGAATGGGATGCAACATTCCAGCGAACCGGGAGCACATTATCCAAAGCTAAGATTCAGTTTCCTCGCAGGCAGTCGATGACTATTAGTCTCGGTTCTTGAATGTGAATGGGGCAGACTGATAAACGAATGCAGAAAACCGGTTAAGGAACGCAGAAAACTGCGTCAGGCGAATGCAACAAACCGCACCTCAAATTGCGTCTCAGGTTCCGTCCACCGAACTCGAACTGACCCTTACACGAAACCCGTGGTACAGCCCGCGCAGCTTCGAAATCGCGAATTGGATTCAGACCCATATCCCGAGGGAAGCATCGCGCGCCCTTGGTGCCGGGTTCGGAAGTCTCGGATATTACCTTTGCAAGAATCGTCGCCGGGCAATCTTACGCAATCTTGAAGCGATCACCCCTGATAAGGGACGGCAACACGCCCTGGCAAAAGCGAATTTCGAAAACCTTTTGCGGATGCTGCATGATTTCTGCGATTGCGCCTCGGGCGGCAGTCCCCGGGTACGCGCGCTGATGTCGGAGCGTCGAGGCTTTGAATATCTGGAAAGCGGCCGTCAGAATGGCAAAGGGACTTTGTTGATTACTGGTCACCTCGGCGCGTGGGAGCTCGGGGGGATGGTCCTGGCCTCCGATGGGTTCCCGGTCAATGTGGTTACGCTGGAGGAGCCTACCGCCGAGCTAAACGCCTGGCGAAAGAAATACCGGGATCGGTTCGGAATTAAAACGATCACGATCGGGTCTGATAAATTTGCGTTCGTAGAAATCATTCAGGCTCTACGCAAAAATGAACTGGTTGCCATGCTGGTGGATCGTCCTTTCATGAGCAGCGGAGTTGAAGTTAAATTCTTCGGGCGCCCAACACTGTTTTCGGCGGCGGCAGTCCGCATCTGGCAACACACGCAGGCATCGATTATACCCGCGTTTGTTCTCCAATTGGAACGCGGCCAATACGGCTGTTACGCTTATCCACCAATCGAAATGTCTGCAGAATCATCGGTTGAAGAGAACAGCCAACGCATCGCGGACGTCTTTCAAACCATCGTGCGCGAATATCCCGAGCAGTGGTTTAATTTTGTGCCGATCTGGCACCGCTAATTCCCATGAGAAAAGTAATTCTGTTCACACTGTTAATTTTGGCTGGTGCGGTCCAAGCAGCGCCAATGAGCCAGGGCGATATCGAGCAACTAGTGCAAAAGTTGCAGGCGTTGCATCAGTCGGAACCATCTATCGAAGCCAATTTCAGAGAGGAACGACACACAGCGCTGCTCAAGGATCCGTTAGTGAGCCAGGGCAAGGTCTGGTTCACGTTGCCTGACAAAGTCCGAAGGGAAGTAAATGGCAGCCGGCCGAGTACGACGATTATTGACGGGAACAAGATGTCGATCTACTACCCGAGTTTTCAGCAACTGGAAGTGTACGACCTCGCTAAAAAACCAATGCTACGTGATTCTATTCAGGCGATTGCAGCGGGCCTCAACTTCCAGAAAGTCACATCATATTACAACATCGAAGGGTCAAAGGAAGGCAACATATACCGGTTGATGCTGACCCCGAAGACTTCCAACATGCGGAGATTACTGAGGTCTGTTGACTTGACGATCGATCAGAACCTGACCCCTACCGAAGTTCAGGTGCAGGACGCCAAGGGTGAAAAGATTCTGGTGAACTACACCAATGTACATCGGGGATCGGTTCCGGACTCAACGTTCCAGTTCACGCCACCAGCGGGCACGACGGTGACGACACCGCTGGGGAGCTAGTTGGAATAGGACGGATGGGACGAATAGGATGGCTCCAATCTTCTCGTTCGACCCAGCGACCGGCAACATGCGGGCCGAGCTTTTACCCAACAGCTCCTCTACCTTCACCGGCCTCACCTTCGCAAAGGCCAAGCCGGACTTGCGTAGAGAGGAATAGCCTCGCTTCGGGGATTTTTTCCGGCGTTCATGTTGATTACCTTGACGGTCTTTGGCTCCGGTCCGGGAATGAGCGCATAATTGTTCAGCAACAGAACAGCTTCGATTATCCGCACGAGCTCACTGCGAGGCACCGGTTTTGGCACAGAGACCGATAGGGGCAAGGCATTCGCGGCAAGGCTGCTATCCTTGATCAGGACATTACCTGTCAGCTGTTCGTATTCCTGAAGGAGCGTGTCAATGCTCACATTGACTGCTTGAAATGAACTCATCGGCTCTTCGTTCCGCGACACTCCAGCCGCTTTCTCCTGAGCAAGCAGCGGGGTCCCAGCAAGTAGACAAAATATCAGGAAGGAGCGGAAATACATCGTCGATAGTTTTGAATGCCAATTTGTGGGCAGTTGCTCTTGGTAGCAAATGGTGGCTTGTGCGATTCAAACATCGCCAATGGGTCGATGGGACAACAGTTGACTTCTCGCCGCTTTGCGGTACCGAATTGGTCCGCCCTTGGCTGCACGTTTACCCAGACAGCTTTCGGGGCGTCGGAGCCTGTCCTCCGTAGTCCGGCCTTGGCCGGACGAAGGAGGACGACAATCATTGCCTCGTGGTGTAACGGTAGCACAAGTGACTCTGGATCACTTTGTCATGGTTCGAATCCATGCGAGGCAGCCATTGAAAATCAACGGCTTACGCGTGAAAATCGCGGAAAGCTTGCGAAGATGATACGTGAGGTGATACGTTCATAAACGTGAAAAGCGTTTTTGAACCGACCGACAAACAGCAACTCTACCTCCGGCAGGCACTCGGCGTCTACTATGCTCGGCTATACGCTGACGCGAAAACGAAGTGGGTTTCGCTGAAGACACGAAGCAAAATCGTTGCCAAGATTGAACTGGCGAAACTTCTCCAATCGCATTACGCCGTTCGCGATGCTGAAGCCGCGACCCGGAAGGGCGTCGCGACGATCGGCGAGCTTGCCGCCATCTATCTACACGGCGTCGATCTGAACACCAACCTGAAACCCGCCAGCAAGGAGTATCGACATAAGACCGTCAAATACCTCCTCCGGTCTTGGCCGGATCTGGCCGACCGAATCCCGGCAAAAGTAACCGAGGCTGAATGCAAGACATGGGCCGCGAAGTATCACGCCGAGTTCAGCGAGACGCTTTACAACAACACGATCGATTCCTTGCGGCACATCTTCGAGCTTGCCATTGGCCGAGGCTTGATCACGCGGAATCCGGCGCTCGCGGTCGCAAGAGTCAGGGTCCCGGCGAAGAAGCTAGAACTACCAGCATCAGAGCAATTCAAGCACATCGTCGAGTACATTCGTTCAAGCAAGCAGCCGATTAATCAGGGAAGTGCGGACCTTGTTGAATTCCTAGCCTATTCCGGTTGCCGGATAAGTGAGGCTGGGCGCGTTCGCTGGACACACGTGGATGAAGAACGCGGACGAATCTGGATAGCTCCGGGCAAGAACAGCATCGCGAGACACCTGCCGTTGCTGGACTCGATGCGAGATCTACTGGAGCGAATCAAGCAAGCCCCAAGGTTCTTCAAATCGCCGCACCGGCGGGACGACGGTTACGTCCTGTCGGTTATTCAATGCAGAAAACTGCTGACACAGGCTTGCGACAAGGTCGGCGTTCACCGACTCACCCATCACGACCTCCGGCATCTGTTCGCTACCCGTTGCATTGAAAGCGGCGTCGATATTCCGACCGTCTCCCGGTGGCTCGGACATAAGGACGGCGGCGCTTTGGCAATGCGCACCTACGGCCACCTTCGGGATGAGCATTCGCAGGCAATGGCGGCCAAGGTCAGTTTTTAAGCTTGGTGATTTTCCCGTTTGTTTCGATTCGGTAATTTTTGCCATGCTGGGTGAAAGGGACGGGCTGCCCTGAATCTTCGTGCACTAATATGGCGATGTCTTTGGCGTAGAGTTCCCGGGTGGGCTCGTCCGATCCGAACTCTTTCTCCATGCGGGTTTTGAACCGGTTGAGAACCAGGACGGCCTTTTCGAATTCGTGGTCGCCTTTGAGGATGGCGGCGGCGAGGAAGCTATGAATGTCCGCCC
>JBKPBY010000035.1:0-27448 GCA_046727075.1 bacterium
GGTATGAGATGATCGATGAAAAGCTTCGTGAGCTTGGTGCAAAGATCGAGCGGGTGAAGGTGTGAGGTGGCGCGTCAGGGATTCAGGCCGCGCAGGAGCGCGAACCCAACCAACCAAGGCTCATCACCGGTAGGGTTCGCGCTCCTGCGCGACCTGAACCCAACGCGAGCCACTAGATTGCTTTGACCTCGACCTGTCTTCGCGCTGCCATCAGCGTTCTGGTCAGCGATGTCAGCAGCACAATCGCGCCCCCGGTGATCGACCAGGTCGCGGGACGTTCATTGGTGACTAACATCACCCAGATCGGATTTAAGACCGGTTCAATCATACAAATAACTGAGGCGTCTAAGGCGCGAACGTGCCGGATTGCGATTGCGTAAATCATGTAGGGAAGGCCCAGCTGGAAAACGCCTAAGAGCAGAAGCCAAGGCGCATTCTGCGCCAGATGGACCAGGGGGAACATCCACGGTAGTCCGAAGATAAAGGTAAGGATGTTCCCGAGCAGAGCGGCCGCCTCAGGCGAAGCGTCTCGCTGAAGGCGTAACAGTATTGTCAGCCATGCGTAGGAGAGACCGCTGGTTAGCGCCAAAAGGATTCCCCAGAGATTGTCTACACTCAAACGATCCAGGAAAAACAGACCGATTCCAAACACTGCGACAATAATCAATAGCCAGTCCAGCCAGCCAATTCGCTCTTTAAGTACCCAAGGGCTGAACAGCGCGATATAAATTGGAGCAGTGTACTGGAGGAAAATCGCGTTGGCGGCGGTCGTCATTTTTGTTGCGGCAACAAAAAGAATGACGGTGACCGACAGAGCCATGGCGCCCGGAATCGATCGCCAGGTAATCGATCGGAACGCTCGAGGCATCACAATCAGCATCAACAAGCTTCCGATCAGACTTCGTGAACCTGCGATCGCGATCGGGTTCCAATCGATTGATTTGATCAGGACTCCGCCAAGAGACCACAAAAGCGCGGTCACAAAGACTAACAAAACGTATTTGTTGGTCGCACCGTTTTGCTGGGAAACGTTCTGTCTCACCGGCTTCTTTCAGGATACAGGAGACAGAATACAGGAGAGTGGAGGCCTGCCTTGCGTGCCGAGAGTCCATCTTCTGTCTCCTGTATTCTGTATTCTGTCTCCTGTCTCCTTTGTGTTGAACGGTGGCACCAATGGGCGACGCACTTCAAACCGAAAACCGACAACTGTCGACCGTCGACGGGAAACCGCCGGACCGCCGGTCCGGTGCTTCAGCCCGGCGCTTAGATGGCTTTGAATGCTAAGGTGGCGTTATGTCCGCCAAATCCGAATGAATTGTTCAATGCCACGCGAACGTTACGTTCTCTGGCTACGTTCGGAACGTAATCCAGGTCGCATTCGGGATCCGGGTTATCCAAATTGATGGTTGGAGGAACCACTCCATGCTTAATACTAAGCGCGCACACAGCGCTTTCCACGCCGCCTGCACCTCCAAGCAAATGACCGGTCATTGACTTAGTTGAGCTCACCAGCAGACCGTTCTTTGCGTGATCACCGGCCAACAACTTTATCGCCACGGTTTCGCAAATGTCTCCGACGGGTGTCGATGTTGCGTGGGCATTGATATAATCCAGCTGATTTACCGGGGTCTCGGCCAAATCGAGCGCGACCTTCATCGCTCGCGCAACCGTCGTGCCATCCGACCGCGGCGCTGTCATATGGTAGGCGTCGGCCGTGAGCCCATAGCCGGCTAACTCGCAGTAAATTTGTGCGCCTCGTGCGCGTGCATGCTCGTATTCTTCGAGCACGAGAACGCCGGCGCCTTCTCCCATGACAAAGCCGTCCCGATCGCGATCAAACGGCCGTGACGCTTTCTCCGGCTCATTGTTGCGAGTGCTCATCGCTTTCATCGAACAGAATCCGGAAATGCCAAGAGGACAGACAACCGCTTCCGATCCACCGGCTAAAAAAAGCTCTGCTTCGCCGGTGCGAATCATTCGCCACGCTTCTCCGATGGAGTGCGCTGCGGTCGCGCACGCGCTCACGATCGCGAAGTTTGGACCTTCCAGATCGTACTCCATAGAAATGAGGCCGCTTGCCATATTCACGATCATCATCGGAACCATGAAAGGCGAGACGCGCGCCGGTCCTTTGTTCATCAAGATCGTGTGCTGATCTTCCAGTGTCTTCAGTCCTCCGATACCGCTACCCATGAGTACGCCAAATCGGCTGCGGCCTACTTTTTCCAGATCGATTCCACTATCTTCCAGCGCCAATTTGGCGGCTGCCATCGCCAAATGGGTATAGCGATCACTTCGGCGGACATCCTTGGGGTTTTTGAAATACGGCTTCGGATCGAACTCCCGCACTTCTCCGGCAATATGGCAGTCGAATGTAGACGAATCGAACTGTGTTATCTCCCGGATGCCGCTCTTTCCTTCAACCAGATTGCCCCAGAACAATTTCAGGTCGTTTCCAATCGGAGAAATGACTCCGATTCCGGTAACAACTACGCGTCGATAGCTCATGGGATCAAAGGTTTCGGGTTCCGAGTTTCCGGTTTCGTGTTTCTGGTTCCGAGATGTCAAAAGCCCGGAACCCGAAACCCGGAACCCGAAACCCGGAACGATCTCCTTGGCCTGTTAGTCCTCAATCGTGGGTTGCGCAAGCAGTTTGTTTTTGGTAGTCGCTGCGGCCTTTCCTTTACGAATTTCGCGAACCCATGCCGACCATCTGAACCTGTTGGAAAAGTTTGCCTTCTGTTCGGATAGAGGGTGCGATAATGATCTCGGTCTCCTGGAACTCGCGAATATTGGCGGCACCCACGTTTCCCATACATGTGGTGATGGCGCCGATTAAGTTCTGGCTACCGTCATCGACGTCAGCCGGTCCGAACAAGATCTGCCGAAGTCCGCCTGTTGTACCGACATGGATTCGAGTACCGCGCGGAAGGTTGGCGTGCGGTGTCGCCATTCCCCAATGGTAGCCTTTGCCCGGCGCTTCAACAGCCTTCGCAAATGCGCTTCCGATCATGACGGCGTCTGAGCCGCAGGCCAACGCTTTGCAAACGTCGCCCCCTTTGCTCATGCCGCCGTCCGTAATGATTGGGACGTAACGCCCTGTTTTCTTGTAAAAGTGATCCCGGGCCGCTGCGCAATCGACTGTGGCGGTTACCTGTGGAACGCCGAGTCCCAGAACTCCGCGGGAGGTACATGCCGCCCCCGGCCCAACACCAATCAAAACGCCGGCAACCCCGCACTCCATGATTTCCAACGTGACATCGTAACCGACGGTGTTACCGACGATCACCGGACAAATCATTTCTGCACAAAATGACTTCAAATCGAGCGATTTATATTCGGTTGAGATGTGCCGGACTGTTGAGACCGTACTCTGCACAACAAACACGTCGACCCCGGCTTCCTGGGCAATTTTTCCGTAGCGTTCGGCTTTTTGCGGGATTGAACTGACGGCCACAATGACACCGGAATCTTTGATCTCTTTGATCCGGCCAGCGATCAGGTCTTCCTGAACCGGTTCCTGGTAAATCTTTTGGAGCAACGCAGTTACACTCTCTTTGTCCGCCTCGAGCACTTTGAGCAGAACCTCTTCAGGATTCTTGTATCGGGTCTGCACGCCTTCGAGATTCAGGACAGCGAGCCCCCCCAGCTTGCCCATTTCGATCGCAAAACGAACATCGACAACCCCGTCCATCGCGCTGGCCAGAACCGGGATCGCCAATTTGATGGGAGCCGCGTCTTTTCTCGGAACCGAAAAGCTAATGTCTACCTCATTCGGATTAATCGTTACACTTCCCGGTACTAAGGCGATTTCATCGAAACCGTAAGTTGTACGGGCCTTTCGGTTTCGACCAATGAAGGTTGCCATAAATCTATACTCCTCTGATTCTCGATCTTTCGTTTAGGCTGCCACAACGAGGACATCGCGGGAGTGAATCGTCGGATCTGTCCTCGAAAATAGAGGCACAAATTGTGCATTGAACCTTGTAGCGCAAGAGTTCTTTTTCGCGTCGCTGGCGAATCCATTCGTAAACTATCCAAAGGGAGAAGATCGCAGCAAGGAAAACGAACAGATAGATAAATATCAAGACCGGTAACTCTACTCGGATCATGGCCGGGCGCTCCCCCAGCGGAAGGTGATAATGCCCCAGTCCCGATGGGACCCTGGTCGAAAAGCCAACGCCCGGGCGTATTGCTCCGCTTTCTGGTCGAGTCTGGCATCACCACTCGACTGGCGGACGAACACGAAATCGGGTTTTCCATCTGGAGCCACTCCTACGAATAGTGACGTAGGTTCTGCCGTTGATTCTGTGCCAGGTAAGCTCGGGGTCGATAGAGGGCCGCGGGATTGCAGGCCCGACCCGATTTCTAACTGCGTCTCGAATATAATTGGCGGTCCGGGTTTTGGTTGTTGCCGCATAGGCAGCAATTCTTCGGTCGAAAACACCGACAACGGCGGGCGCTCGCGATTCGCCGTAATTGTCGACGGCATCAGCTGAGGAGACACAGTTGAGAATGTCGGCTTGTAGGCAGGCGTCAGGCGTTCAACCAGGCGAGGGTTAAATCGCGGAGCACTAACTGCAGCCGGATCATTCATCTCGATCCAGTCCAACAGATTCCTATCACTCCGATTCTCCGGGTTGAGGACGGTAATCTGAGCAGCCGGCGGCAAAAGAGTAGTCGTCGGCGGATAAATGATATGAAACAGATAAAAACAAAGAAAATGTCCGATTAGCGAGAGCCCGACGAATACGGGCAGGTGATAATCCCACGGATCTCTGTGCCAATCGAAGATGAACTCGCCCTGATCCAACGCTTGCTTCATCGCTTCACTGGCTCCGAGGCGACGTTGCAAGCATCACCGAATAGCCGCGCTCAAGGCAAAGATTCATTACCTCAACCACGGTCCCCTGTGGCGCCGAACGGTCCGCCTGAATAATGATTGAGCGATCGGTTCTTCGATCCTCATCGAGCCGGCGCGCGAGATCTTTGGTGTCGATCTGTTGATCTCGATAATACACAAGCGGATATGGACCAGCTGTGATGCTGACTATCTCCGGATGTTTTTGTGGTCCCAGGGTGAAATGAGAGAATGGAAGACTTACGCTGATCCCAGGATGTAGTAAAAATGTCGAGCTCACAAAAACGAGGAGCAGCAGCAGAAATACAATATCCACCAACGGGATTATGAGAATCAGCGCGGGATTGAGATGCAGCGATCTCTTCAGTTTCATCGCCGGTCAGATGCCGCCCGCGATTTCGGGTCGAATTCGATGATCGACGAATCTGTCGCTGTTTTTTCCGTCAACAGATTCACTGTTTCGATTCCTGCACGTTCCATGTCGTGAAGGAAAGTGTTCAGGCGAGCCGACAAATGGCAGTAGCCAAGAATAGTTGGAATCGCTACGACTAATCCGGCGGCCGTAGTGAGTAAGCTTTGGTAGATCCCGGAAGAGACATCCGATAGCGTAGCGTAGCCATTGTTCGAGGAGAGTTGGATAAAGGCCTGGATGAGTCCGGTAACGGTGCCAAGGAGCCCGATTAAGGGGCAGATGTATCCGATCGCGATGAGCATTCCGAGATTTCGTTCGAGGCGCGGCACTTCCAGTTGGCCCGCCTCCTGAACAATCTCGCGCAGCTCCGCGCGGGGTAGATGATGGCGAATGATCGCGGAGTGAATCACCCGTGTGACCGGTACAGAAACGGCTTGGCACTCGATCCGAGCCTCGGCAAGACTGTGTTTGCGAATCAAGTTCGCCAGGCCCTGCAAAAACTCGCCAGTGTTAATTGTCGCCCGATGAAAATAGAGAAGCCGTTCGGCGAAGATAGCAACCGAGACGACGCTACAAAGCAGGATCAACCACATGAGTGGTCCCCCCTTCTGCAAGTAGTCAATCATCGGGGACTAATAAATGAGGTTATAGGGCACTGCAAGGGAACGATACGGCGATGAGAGCGAGGCATGAGAGGTGAGAAGTGAGAGGTGAGAAGTGTTTGCGATGGTCTATCGTCAGTAGGGCTGAGCTTTACTGCGCCCGCAACGCTTCCGCCTCTGGCGGATGCGGGCGAGGCTCAGCCTCGTGCGCTCGTATCGCCCTTTCACCTTTCGCCGAGCGCTCTTGCCGCCCTATAACGCGCCCGGCACAAGCGACTTGTTCTCGCGATTGAATTTGTGCAGCAGCAGTTGGGTGGCGTAATCCAGGGTAGCGAAAACGTTGAATCCGGTGGAAGCGACCGATTCATAGCTTCGGACGCGTTTGCGCCGGTTGTTCAGAAGATATTCGAGATAGTTGGTGGGTGCGACGTCTTGAATATCTCGCTTGTTGAATTGCAGAA
The DNA here is from genome assembly GCA_046727075.1 of bacterium. GTDB lineage: Bacteria > Verrucomicrobiota > Verrucomicrobiia > Chthoniobacterales > JAFAMB01 > JBKPBY01. The sequence goes on from JBKPBY010000035.1 coordinate 6,337, forward strand.
CGTACGGAAGGTCATCCAAAGAGAGATTTTGTTTCTCCAGGTTAGCGCTCAGATTTCGTAAGCTCTCGACGTTTTCTTCCATTTTGTCCCACTGAGAATCCGCGACAAATACAATGGCATCGACGTTTCGTAGAACGAGCTGACGCGTCGCGTTGTAGATCACCTGACCAGGGACAGTATAGAGCTGAAACTTCGTCTTAAACCCTTGCAGTGGACTGGCGGTAACAGGCAAGAAATCAAAAAACAATGTACGGTCAGCGGCGGTTGCCAAAGAAATAAGATCACCCCGATGGCTGGGGCTGAGCCGCGAATGGATGTAAATCAGGTTAGTTGTCTTGCCGCAGAGCGCCGGTCCGTAGTAGACGATTTTGAACTGAATTTCTTTGCCGGCGTAGTTAATGATTGGCATGTACGCTCCTTTGTCTCACGCAGCTTCAATTCGCGCGAGACGCCGAACCACCGCTTGGATTTTTTCTCTGATGCCTGGCCGGAACGGCCGACTGTCGTGCAAGACGGTTAGACAGAGACGGTCTTGTACAAAGGCACTGAGCTGATCTTTGCCGCACGTAAATGTGACTGTCTCCAACGGTTCAAGACCCATTTCTTGCGTGTGTGAGCCAAGAGTCTTGAACAGGTTCGGCACAATAGCAGAAATCGCTGCTTCCTGTTTAGCGTCGCGGGCGCCTCCGGCCAGTTTTCGACCGTCATCTCTATTAAGCTGACAGCTGGTCAAGCCGGGCAACTGGTTCAATTGATGCAGAACCTTGGGGTAGTCGAGCGCTTCGTCGGTCATCAACAGCGCCTGTAGCTCCTTGACCAGCGCCGGATTTTTCGTCCAGACGTTGACGCCGGATCGCTCCGGTTGCGATACAGATTTGCTCGGAGGAGCTAACGGCTTGCCAGTTGCATCGAATCGTTGCGAGTCCTCTTCCACTTGCGCTGAGAACGGGGTCTCGATCTTTTGCGGATTCTCTTCCGGTTGCTGGTCTGAAGGCCGTGACAGAGTTCCTGGCGGCAATTGAGAGAAAATAGCCCGAATCGGAATTGGAATCTTGAGACCAGGGTCTAGCGCATCAAATGCAGAACGCGCCGTCCCCGGTAACCCCGCTCGAAAGGTTGAAGCTCGAAGGGCGATCTTGCCTGTTGCAAGCTGGGGCCGAATCTCGGAAAGAGGAAGCTGGAGCTCCGCATCAGATACCTGTTGCGTAACCTGTGTTCGAAGATGGGCCGGGAGACTCTCCAGAATAGTCGCTAATCTGATCTTGATTTTGCCGGGTGCGCGGGCAGGAAGTTCCTCCAAACGGATCGCCTCAGTTTCGACTGGTTCAGAGGGAGCCGCTTGTTTTGGTTTCGATTTAAGCCAGCGCAGGAGGGCCATTTCTGTCTATCGTGAAATAAAGCGTGGACCGAGTCAATAGTACAACATAAATAAAATAAGTTGTGATATCTTCTTGCGTTCTCTTCCTCGATCGGGCACCCTCGAGCGTTCCTTCTCAATCAACTACTCGAGCTGATAAAACCGAATAATTGATCACCGGGTGTGGGTCGGCTTAGCTTCAGACGAACTCTTAGGTTCCGGGATGGCGGCCCTGCAAAGCGAGCGCACCCAATCGAGGACGATGACGAAACGCCGAACGCCGAACGCCGAACGCCGAACGCCAAACGCCAAACGCCTCTGGCCTCACAAAAGAGCAGAGACGTATAGCTTCAGGATGCTGACCAATCCGTCGTTGTAATACCAGGTCTTATCCAAATAGAAACTTCGGTCCGCGGCGTGATACCGGACATGCACAACTTTTGCCGGCTGGTTCACGTCGTAGACATTGAAGACGAGGTCGCCATCGGGTGTCGTCGTATAGGAATAAGCGATCAGACAGTGATTCAGCGCCTTGAAACGCGTCATGTAAATTGCCCGCACCGAGCCGGCGTCCAGCTCGTTCTTCAGCCAGAACGCAATGTGTTGCTGGCTTGACCTGGGCATAGGGAAAACGATGCGCCAATTGCCAATCCTCCAGTATGGAGGCCACCACTTTCCAAGATTCTTTTGGAGAACCTGCCGGTGCTCTAGTGAGAAGCTATAGAGGTCTTTACACCCGGGAATGATGATCTTCGAAGAGGGGCCCGAACTCCAAGCCGGAATCCGGCTGAGCCGTTGAATGAGCTCACGATATTCGGAGTCGGATGCTTTGGGCAGATCGGGCCGAAACTCTGCAAACTTGTAGAATTGCATTACAGCTCGTGTCATGACAAAGCAATAGCGCGAGTAATCAGGCTCTGTTCCTTTTGGCCTTCGATGAATGCTGATCTCGCCTTGAGGTGTCGATCGATACTCGAAATATGTCTCGTTAGAAAACGCGAGTGTGTCGGCCGGAAAACGAAATGGTCGGACACTAGTTGAGATTTTCTCTTGTGCTCGCGCATCCGAGCACAAGACCACGAGAAAGACCGCCCAGATACAAGCCATTGCACCAAGTCCGTGGCTGCGATAAAAGCGAGGGTGCGCATTTTGACTGGGTGCGCCAAGCGAAGAACGAGAATACCGGTAGCGGTCTCTGAACGATGGGCAGCAAAGCAGCCGGCCAAAAGACGCCCAGCCGGAAAGGGTCGCGATGGAAATGTGCCGGCGGCTGCGTTGCTCCTCAATCACGCATCTGGTCCGGATATGCTCCTTCGCCGGGCCTTGTCGGCGGCACATTTTGATCGCGACGCTGCTATCCCAGCCACGGACTTGGTGCACCAAGAATGTACGCACTTAGAACTCTTTTCGGAGGTTGCTCGGCAAAATATTCAACTCACCGCGATACTTCGCGACGGTTCGCCGCGCAATCGGTATACCCCGGTCCGAAAGGATTTCCACAATTTCTTTATCGCTCAAAGGATTACGAGCATCCTCGTTGCGTACAAGATCGGCGATCGCTTCTTTCACGCTGGTATTGCTCAGATTGACTCCCTCGGCAGTTTGATATCCCGGCGTGAAGAAGTATTTCATCTCGAAAACGCCTTGAGGTGTGGCCATATACTTGCCCGAGATCGCTCGACTGACGGTCGTCTCGTGCACACCGACTGCCTCGGCGATTTGTACCATGGTCATCGGCCGAAGAAATGAGGGACCGTTTTCCAGGAAGTCTCTCTGACGACTGACAATTTCGTTGGCGATGTTCAGAATCGTTTGTTGGCGTTGATGGATACTCTTTATTAAGAACTTCCCGCTTCGGATTTTTTCCCGGATATAGTCGCGAACGTCGGACCCGTTGGCACCCTGCGTCATCAGGTCTTTGTAAGTCTTGCTGATGCGCAGGTGAGGTATCTGGTCGCTGTTGAGCATCACCACATATTCCTCTCCGACCTTTTCGACGTTAACATCCGGCAGCACGTAGCTATTAGGATTGGGCGCGAAGATCTGTCCCGGCTTCGGATCGAGTGTCGAAATGAAATTTGCTGCTTTTTGAATTTGGTCGACGGTGACATCGAGTCGCCGCGCAATTTCCGGGAACCGCTTTCTTCCCAGATCGTCGAGATACTCCGCGACGATTTTGTACTCCATGCTGCGTTCTTTTCCAAGGCGGCGAAGCTGGATCAAGAGGCAATCTCGCAGATCCCGCGCTCCGACACCGACCGGATGGAACGTTTGCACCAGGTCGAGCATCGCGTGTAGCCCTTCCAGAGATTTCCCGCTTTGTTGTGCGATTTCCTCCAGAGGCGTCTGCAAGAATCCAACGTCATCAATGTTGCCAATAATAAATTCGGCTGCCTCTCGCTGTGAGGGAGTGATATCCGCCGTATTGAGTTGATCGAGGAGATGTTGCTGGAGCGTTTCCTGTGTGGCGATTGAATCGAGGAAGAATTGGCGTCTTTCTTCTTCCTCCGGGTTGCGAGAGGCGTAGCTGACGTTTTGCGCCATGTAGTCGCGCCATTCGTCATCGAGTTTTGCCAATCGATCGAATTCTTCCTGAAATTCGCTATCGTCTTTGCGTTGTTCCTCCGGCTCTGGAACGACCGCTTCCTCTTCCAATACCGGATTTGTCTGCAGTTCCTGCTGGACAATGTTGCGCAGCTCCAAAGTTGGAGCCTGCAATATCTGAAGACTTTGTTGCAGCTGCGGTGCGAGCACCTGCTGCATAGCGAGATGTTGAAACTGATGAAGGCCAGGAGCTGCCATATACGAATCCAGACGAACTACAACGATAGGGGAGCCAATCGAGCGGAGCAAGTGCGACCTGGGGATGGCCTCGTACACTTATGGGTAGGGAGGGGAAGTAACGCCGACGACCCCGTCAACGCCGTAAACGCCGAGATCTGGATACATGGAGGTTGATCCCGGTGTGGCCGGGACACGATTCCGCCGTAGGGCGGCAGGTCTCTGCCGCCGGGATCTATGGTGTGCCCTATTGGAGGACGACGCGCGGTCGCAATGTCGCAACCTTCCGTCGCCGTATGGCCCTATCGATATCTCACGCCCTACGGCGTGTTCCGGTTCTTGAGATCGAGTTTACGATACAGGGTGGCAATGCTGATCCCGAGCATGTGCGCTGTTTTTTCGCGTGAACCCTGATTTACGCGGAGCGTCATTTCGATGTACCGCTTCTCATGGTCGCGAACCAATTCGTAGAGCTTTTGACCGGCTCGCCAGGCCGATGCCTCGCTGTTGTCCGCTGTTCCTAAGTGCTCCACGAGATAAGAGGGCAACGTATCGATCACTTCCCCTTCGCTTAATGCGCAGGCTTGCTCGACAGCGTTCTCCAGTTCTTCGACGTTCCCCGGCCATGGATAACGCACTAACTGGGCGATTGCTCGATCCTCCAACGTTTTCTCCGTGGTTGAACTCCGAGTGGCGAACCTCTTGACGAAATGCTCTGCTAGCAACGGGATGTCTTCGGGTCGTTCCCGAAGGGGCGGTAGATCGATCGGAATTACCGATAACCGGTAGTAGAGGTCTTTACGAAATAATCCCTCTTTCGCTAACGCCTTAAGCGGTTCATTTGAAGCTGCGATCACCCGCACGTTTACAGGCGTCATCTTTGTGTCGCCTAGTCGTCGAATTTGTCGTGATTGGAGCGCGTGCATCACCTGGGTCTGGGCTCGGTGCGATGTCGAATGGATTTCGTCCAAAAACAAGGTGCCGCGGTTGGCCAGCTCAAATGCGCCCGGCCGATCCAAGGTAGCGCCGGTAAATCCTCCTTTCTTGTGACCAAACAGTTCCGATTCCAGCATCTGGTCGGGCAACGCACTACAGTTGACGGTCACGAAGCGATATTTCCTGCGGGAGCTTTGGTCGTGAAGCGCACGAGCGACAACCTCTTTTCCCGTTCCATTTTCACCCTGGATGAGAACTGTACAGTTTGTTTCGGCGACTTTGGCGATCAGCCTGTAGATCTCCTCCATCCTCGGGCTTTGTCCTACCAGTTGCTCGAAAGAGCGTTCATCGCGAGGTTCGCGTTTCATGAATTTTTGATGGTCGAGGGGTGCCGGTTGGGGCAGGGGCCTCTAAGGGCGATCATTATGAGCGATAATGGCCGTTATGACAATTCTTAATCTTTAGAAATCAGGAGTCACGAAATAGACACGAGTATCCCAGTTCCAACGCTCAGCATTCCGCCTAACGTCCCTCGTCGCCTTCGCTCGTTTCTTCCTCCTTTTCCTGGACCTTTTGGACTCCCGATGAGGCAACGACATCCGGTGGGCATCCGACCTTGATCAGGCCGTAGCTTAGTAACACTTTGCTGTCATCCCAGATCCCGGGCTTATTCGTATGAAGCACCACCGAAATGACCTCATGCCCGTCACGTAACGCTGAACTGACCAGGACTTGCTGGGCAGCACGGGTAAATCCGGTTTTAAGCCCGTTGCATCCGGCATAGTGCCGGAGCAGACGGTTATGGTTTCTTAGCTGATAGACGGTGCCCGTCGGCGATTTCCAGGTGTAGTAAATAGTCGATACGACCTGCCGAAAGAACGGTTGCTCCATCGCGGCGCGCGCGATCAGGGCTAAATCATGCGCTGTCGTGTAATGATCGGGATCATGCAAACCGTGTGGGTTCTTGAAATGGCTATCGGTTGCGCCTAATTCCGCCGCACGTTTATTCATTTTTTCTGCAAAGGCTTCTACAGAGCCAGCGTTGTCACGCGCTAAGGCCATCGCGACATCGTTAGCGCTTTTCAGCATCATGCCAAACAGCAGCTGATGTCGCGTGTACACTTCTCCGGGCTTCAAGTCCAGATTGCTCGGTTCTACTTTGGTGTCCGCGAGATCGATTGTGACCGGCTTATCCAGGTTTCCTGCTTCTATTACCAGAAGGGCGGTCAGGATCTTGGTTGAGCTCGCCGGGTATTGGCGCGCATTTTCATTTTTTAAGTAAAGGAATTGTCCGCTGAACGAATCAATGGCTGCGGCGCTTTCGGCGATGACAATCGGTTCTTGGCTTCCAGCCGCGGACTCAATGGAATTCGTTCTCGGTGCAGCATTTTTTTCTTGCTGGGGAGGATCAACCGAAAAAAGCTGGTTCGAAGAGAAACAGAACCCTAGAAAAATAGCCACAATAGCCGCGAGCCGGGCGGCTGTTAGAACACCTTGCCGTCGATCATCATCCATTTAATCGGGTCTTTCGTTTCCATGATCACTTCGTAGGCTTCGGCTGCCCCTTTATCAGAGGGAATTGCAATTGCGTCAGCCAAGTAACCGGAACCGATCTTACCTAAGCAATGACCTTGTTTCAAGGCCCGGGCTGGGTTGAGCGTGGACATTTCAAGCAACGTTTTCGGATGAAGGTCTGGATATTCCCTTTTTGCGGCCCGCATCTCCGAGAAAAGATCAAGCGAATCGTTACTGGCCAGGCTGTCAGTCCCCAGACAGATGTTCAGGGAAAGCTTGCGGAGCGCTTCGAGCGGGAATCGCCGATGGTGTAGGAACCGATGGCTTTTGGGGCAGTGAACAATACTTACGCCTCGCCACTGGGACGCGCTGAGCAATTCGAGATCTCCCGCATCCAATTCGTTCAAATGGACGAGAATTGAATCGTGACCAACCAATTGATCCTCCAACAGATGCCGCAATGGCGAGCGTTTGCCGCAGTCCTCTGTACGACGCCCGATCTTTGCCAGGAAATCAAAAAGCTCGCCGCGTCCATGAGCGAACATCTGATACTCTTCCCTCGACTCAGCGACGTGCGTGGTCACGGGCATTCCAAAAGCGCGTGAACATTCCAACGCTGTCTGGTACAGACTCGGAGACGCTGTGTACGGCGCGTGAGGGCTGAGTCCGAATCCGCCGAGCGCAGGCTTTTTTTCGGCGAAAAATAACCATGAGCCGAAAGCGTGTTCATCGACCCACGGATGTGGGCGAACATCGATCAATTCCAGAAAAAACCAGGTCCGGATTGGAAGAGGAGGCAGTTTCGGGAAAATCTGCGGTGTAGCGATGATGTCGAGGACACTCGTGACGCCGAATCGACGGAGCTCTTCCAGGCCCAGCATGGTAGCTCTGAGATAATCTTCATCGGAAAACGAGCGCTTGAGTGCGTTGATGCGCTGGACCCATTGGGGGAAGCTGCCTGAAGACAACAGCGCTCCTCGCATAAGCGTGTAATCGAGGTGACAGTGCGCATTAATCAGACCGGGAAGCACAATGACGTCACCCAAATCTTTTATCGTGCCGGTGTGCGTTCTCAGAACATCCCGTGCCCGCCCAACCGCACCGAACCGATTTCCGTCCAGTACGAAAGCGCCATTATCGATGGGTTCGCCATCCATCGTAACAAGAGTCCGGCAGCGGTAGGCGGTCATGTTGTTGCTTTTCGCTGCGACTTTTTGACGGTCGATCGAGCGGCTGCCACCAAGAGATTACACGCCTCAGCGCAAAGAATCGGCGTTGCTTGGCGGCCCAGGCCTGTTTGATCGAAATCAGGATCTGCCTTTTGCGCATCCACAGCCGGTTTTCCCGGTTCGATCTCCCATAAAATTGTTCGCAAGCATTTCTGTTTGGAATTGCAGAATGCTGGTACCAAAGCCTCAGCCTGCTCGGCAGTCAGCTTGCCGGCGATTTCGTACATCCCGGTCTGCCGATTCAGTGTCTGCCGGAGGGGGACGACGTTGAGATGCTTTGCTTGGAATGCTCTCCAAGTCCCAATCGCCGCGGGGTAGAAATAATCAAGCGCGCGGCGAACCTGGTCGAGGTTTTCCAGCTCGAGGACCCACCCTTGAGGAAGATTTGGAGCTCCTTTGAGCGGTCGATACGATCCCGCACCGTCAAATCGCGCGAGTTCGCGCGCGTCGGTCGCGCGCCGAAACATCTTAGCAGCGTGCAGCGCTGCTCGATCTGAACAGTGAAACAGGCGATAGCCTGTTGAGGTTTTTTCTATTTCGATTTCGCCGATCGCGCCTCGCTCAATGAGGTGCTCCAGTGCGTCGCCAATGGGTGTTTCGGCCTCCTCAGATTGCGGTTGGGGCGCGACGTGTTCGCGATCGAATCGATCAATCGTGTCGAGTATCACGTCTGCCATCAATGGATCGGTTCCGATGGCGCTTCCATAGTAGAGTCGGCGCCCTTCGATAACGTAGTGACCTGGTGTTTGAGGTTGGTCGAACGGTGCCGGCTTTTCAGAGCCAGACCTCCTGGGACGGACCGCGATTCCGAGCAGCTCCGGAATATCTTCGTAGCTGTGCAAGCCGTCCGCGATGAAGAATGGAACAACGATTACGTCTGGCTGGGATGTGAGCTTTCGCCAGTCAGCGATAAACGGCGCTTCCTCCATGTAGGCTTCGCAGACCTCTGCATAGATCTGCTGCTGCCGGATTCGCTGCACCTGAAGCCGGGCCGCCTCCGCGGACCGCTCATTCAACTGCGTGCCATGACCCACAATCAGCAGGCTGGCGTTCTCAGGCGAAACATCGGGAGCAATTGTCCGCGCCCGGCTTAACAAGAGATCAATCATACGAGGATCGTTGCCGACCGGCTGGCAGTATTTGATCAATTTGCTGTCACGTTCGGTGATTGCTCCGCTCAAATCGAGTTCGCGCGGGATCACCGTCTCAGTGAAATACCCTTCGCTGATAAAGTTTGGGACGACATAGACGTCGTTACTTTCGACCATCCGCAGGACCTCGCGCAGGCTCGGTTCTTCTTTCCAAAAAGCGCAGTAGACTTCCCCAAAGACGCTACGCCGGATGATTTCATCCGCGTGCTGAAAAGTCGGAGCGCTGGAGTCCGGGTTCAGTGTTGATCCATGTCCAACCAGGATCAGGGCGGATCGTCGCCTATTTGCCATCTTCCCAAAATGGACAGCGCAGAGATGAATCGCAAGTGGGGATAAGAGTTGTGCCTGTTTGGCAGTGAACAGAGTCTGGATAGGCAGCTCACCCTTTCGTTGCTCCCGCTGTGATTCCGCCTTGCCAATACCTGCCAAGGAAAATGAAGGCAACAAGCAGCGGCAGAACACTGATCAACGATCCCAGGGCGACTAGGTTATAAATCGGTTTTCCTCCCCCTGTATGAATGATGGTGTTCCAGACGTTCATGCCGAGCGTGAGCGGAAACAGACTGCCTCGGTTCAGGACGATTAAGGGGAGGAAGAAGTTGTTCCATGCGCCGACGAAACTGAGCAAGGCGACAGTGACTAACCCGGTCGGCATCAGCGGGAGTCCGACGCTCCAAAATATGCGCAGTTCGCTCGCCCCATCCAACCGCGCGGCCTCCAACAAATCTGTTGGGAATCCAGTGTCCCAGAACACGCGCATGAGGTAGAGGCCGAACGGGTTGACCAATCCCGGCAGGATCACGCCCCAGTACGTATCAATGAGCCCGAGCTTATTCATCAATAGGAATAAGGGGAGTACCAGCGCTGTATTTGGAACCATGATCGTTCCGAGAATGAAAGAGAATAGAGTTTTCCTTCCCCAGAAATCATATTTCGCGAATGCATATGCACCGGCTGCACAGATCATTGTGCTGACAGCGGAAATCGTGGCTGCATAGATAATCGAGTTGCCGAACCAGCGCGCGTAAATTCCGCCTTGGTAGGAAAACAGCTCGGAGATGTTTTCGAAGAAATGGAACGGCTGCGCAAACCATAAACCGAACGTGGTGAAGATCTGACTAGGATTCTTGGTAATAGCAAAGAGCACCCAGAGCGCAGGGGTAGCGAAATATAAGAGGAACACTAGCAAGACGGCCGCTCGGAGTGATTTCGCAGGGGCCGATTCTCGCGTGACGTCATCATTTACCGTTGCCATGCTTTCTCCGCGTTAATGGGGCTGGAGTTTTCGCAAGAGAAACGAGCTGATGACAAAGACCACGGCCGCCAGCGATATCGCGAGGGCGGCTGCGTATGAGTAGTTTGTATCGCGAGCCGCTGTCAGGTAAATGTAAACATTTGGAGTAATATTGTCCGCCACATATTCGATCGGCCGCAGCACCCATGCTTCCGCGAAAATTTGGGATGTGCCGATGATCGAGAATAGGAACAGCAATTGGAACGTCGGCATCAGGAGAGGCAGTTTGATTCTCCAGACGATATCCCATCGTTTCGCGCCATCGACACGGGCAGCTTCGCTGAGCTCGTCAGGGATATTCCTTAGCGCCGCGAACAGCGTGATCATGTTATAGCCAGTCCACGTCCAAAACGTGATATTTGCGATGGAAAACAGGATTAAAGAGGGGGACAGGAAATCGATTCTGGCGAGGTTAAGCGTGGAGAGAATCTGGTTAACCGGTGACAGGTCGCGCGCATAGAGGCATCCCCAGACAAGGCCGCCGATCGCAATCGGAATCGTGTAGGGAATAAAATAGATCGTCCGGCAGACTCGCATCAGAACACCTCGAGACTGATCCAACAGCAGGGCGAGAATCAGAGCCGCAATCAGCATCGTCGGAATCTGAAAGATCCCGAAGATGAGAATGTTCTTCAGGCTGGTCAGGAAATTTACGTCCTGAAAGCTGCGAATGTAGTTAGTCAGGCCGCTGAAGACATCTTGTGCAGCGCGCAGTCCGATACGTTTCTTTGTGAAAAGACTGAGATACGCCGCGTAGACGATTGGGCTCAGGTAGAAGGCGATAAACAGGATCAGGAATGGCGCAAGAAAAGCGTAGGCAATCTTGCTCTGCTTTTTCATGGCCCGGCTCGGCGCTATTGACTTTTTACTTCAAAACCTTGATCCTTTGCGTTCTTGAGAGAGTCAGCCTGCCAGGCATCTAACGCCTGTTTTGGAGTAAATTTTCCAGTGACCAGATCGCTCATCTGTTTGTTGTAGTTATCGTTGGCGAACGCGAACCAGGGCGACCATGCAAAGTCAACGTCCACCCCTTTTGCTGCATCGGCATAAACCTGAACCACGTTCTGTCCACCGCAAAACTTAGCTGGATCCTTGTCGGGCACGTTCAATTCGGGATCTGCCAGCCCTTGGGTCGATGCTGGAAAGATGCCGGTGTTGTACCAATTGTTAAGCACGGGGCTCCTGTGGGTATTCGGCCAAATATTAAACAGGGTCGCAGCCTTCGGAAATTTCGACTGTTTTGTAACAACAAACGCACTGCCTCCCCAGTTCCCGGACTTCGCCTCACCCGCTTTCCATTGCGGCAAAGGCGCGACTCGCCAATCACCAGCTGTCCGCTCTTTCAGCGAAGCCGCCATCACGCCTGGACCCCAGGCTGCCTCAATCGAAGCAGCGATTTCGCCATTGGCATACGCATTGTACAGCTCAGGCGTGAACCCTTTGTAAGTGGTCGCGTAACCTTTTTTTACCAAGTCATTCCAGTAGGTGAGAACTTTCTCGGCGATCGGATTGTTTAACTCCTGGCTCCAGGTGTCACCGGACGTCTTGAAAAATTTCGCGTCGGCCGCCCAAGCCAATCCTATGAACCATGGAGCATAGTCGGCAAAGAAGTTAGCGATTTTCACTTTTCCTTGTGACGCCTTCGACAGCTTCTCTGCTTGCGCCGCGAACTCATCCCAGCTCTTCGGAACAGCGATCTGATATTTATCGAAGGTTTTCTTGTTATACATCAGCGCCAAAGGCCCGACGTCTTGCGGGATACCGTAAACTACCTTCCCATCCGGTGACACTTGTCCCCAGGTCCACCCAACGAAATAGGATTTTGCCTGTTCGGCGCCGAAAGCGGTCAAATCTGCCAATTCATCTGTAACGATGAATGATGGAAGAAAATCGTATTCAATCTGAGCGACGTCCGGTGCGCCTGATCCAGCTTTGATTGCAGTCTGCAGTTTTTGATACTCGGTTGGGCCCGCCGCCGATGTTGTCGACCTTAGCTTTGATATTGGGGAACTCTTTTTCGAAGTCTTTTGCGACTGAATCAAGGCCTACGACCCAACTCCATACTTCAAGCTGGGCGCCAGGTTCGACAGCGAGCTTCTGGTAGTCTGGTTCACTCCATTTGGTTTGGGCGCATACAAGGGAAGGGAGGGACGCTGCGAATGCAACGCACAGAAAATGATGAATTTTCATGAGCAAGACAGGTTAGTTTTGGGGGGATAGCCAACGAATGTGATCGCTCACGGACCTTGCGAAAATTCAACGTCCGGACGCAATGCTTTTTACTTTTGACCCCTAATTAATTCGCTTTGGTCATTGGTTGAGCGCTGCCCAAAACCTCTTGGGCAACGACTGGGTTCGGCAAATCCCATGTCCTCCATCGCGAAATATATTCGGACTGCGGAAGGCAGACGTACATCGGATTGGCCGATGCTCGCAACCATTGAATCAAGCTTACCAGATTGCTCTCGGCCATTGTTGTGCATCCTGCAGAAGGCCGGTCTGGACCACGACGAATATGGAAGAAAATAGCACTTCCAAAACCGGGGACAGGTGGGTCGGCATTGTGGCGGATTTCTACGAGCCAGCGATATGCAAAATCGCCGTGCCGCATTTTCTGTTTTTCAAACCAAACCGGCGGATTCACGGGATCAATTACGACATGCTGGTTGTAATAACGACTGTGCAGGTCATCGACCCAGGCATCTCCTGGACCAACGGTATGGAAAGGATAGTTGGCGCCCGGAGGAAGGGCCGGATCATATGTATAGATGGTACCGATCTTGAATACTCCCGCCGGCGCGCGGTTATCGTGTTCGACTTTTTGCGGACCACCGCCTTGGCCAACCAACAGGCCGCGTCCCCAGGCCAGTCCGTGCTTGCCAAAAAGTACGGGAACCGGAGGTCCGACCGGTTGCCATGCGCCAGGGGTTTTCTCAAAACGCTGTAGACGGCCATGCATGCTGTCCCAGGTTGGCGCAATCCCGATAACGAGCTGGGTGACTGAGGGCCCGAGGTGGTCTTCTGCGAGGAGAGCGGAAGTCGAGAGCAGAAAAACCAGAAACGTACGGAACATCTAGGAGCAGGATTAATGAAGCCGGCGAAGTTGGCAAGTCGTTGGTTCAGGTCGCCCAGTACCAGTTTAAGCTTCCAAGAAATATGCCACCGCGTGCACGGATCAAACTGGTGCTGGGCGACCCGGATCCAGCGTTGTCCAGCTCAAGGCAAAAAGCGCGCCCGTTGCTCTGGCGTGGGCAGACGACAACTATCCCGCTTACCCCAAACCCGATACCGTACGGCACCGATGAACCGATATCCCAGCTCTCGGAGAAACCTTGGAACAAGATATCCTGCCTTCGCTAGCCATTTGAATCGCGGAATCTGATCCAACGCAAACAAGACAGCATCGCTGGAGGTCAACACATGCTCCCCGGAATCGTCCCGGTATAGAACAACTATTGCGTCCACAGACGCCAGTTCCGGACGCTTTTTGAGTACCGGCTTGAATGTTTCGCCCTGGAGAGGCGAGTACAGCAGTCTCCCGGCACGATCTTCGCGCAGAAGGAAATCGACAGTCTTGTTGCAAAGACCGCAAACCCCATCAAAAAACACCATAGCGGACTGAAAGCGCGAGGCGCTCCCCTCATGGATAGGGTTTGCAACGTAGCTTTTCATCCGGTAAACAACGGTCCCATGAATCTGCGATCGATGGTATTGACCATCATCACGCTAGCGCTTGTCGGATGCTCTTCAACCGGAGCATATCGCTGGGTCCCGTTTCTGGGGCACAGCAAGAAAGAGCGGACTGCGAAAGTGAAGCAAGGTGACATGTTTGGTCCAATCACCGCGCCGGTCTATTACGGGCTGGAATTTCGCTTCAGGCTCGTTCCCGACACGATCAAGCTTTCCGACGTGCGCTCGATCGAAACGAACCTTCAGTTAATTAATCGAACGAAAAAGATCGTGAATCTGCGGTTTAACGACAGCAGAAAAGTGGACTTCGTGCTACGGGACGCAGGCGGCAAGAAACTCGCGCAGTGGTCGGACGATCAACCGGTGACACAAAATCCTGGTTACATCATCATTAATCCAGGTGAACGCGCTGAGTTCGTCGGAAACCTTTCCACACGTGACATGGTCGCAGGCAGGACCTATACGGTTGAAGCGTTTGTCGTTGGCTACGACAAGATGCGACAGAGCATTACGCTGATACCGAGATAGTTGGTAGGGCACCGCGCCTCCGTGGCCCTTTCAGGGACGGCGCGCGCGTGTGGGGCAGTACCAGGGAGTACATCCTGAAAGGGATGACAGAGTCGTGGATGGTTTCCGCAACCATTACCGACCCATCGAGTGGTCCTCAATCCTTGCGTCGCCACAACGTCGCCTGCGCAACGCTCCATTGAAATTTCCGAGCATGCTCTCGGATCAAAAAAGGCAAATCGACGGAGCGCCGCAGTGAGAAACCTGATTCAAGCGCCGACCGGATTCCGTCGATTGTCTGAAGCGGTCTACCTGATCGATCGATTTTGCCGCCGATCCACTCTGCTTTAGGGGTAAACTCCTCGAGCCAGGTGTACGGTGAGGCCAGAATTAAATGACCGCCTGACCGGATTAATCGTGGAAACGCGTTCAGGAGTTTCTTCGGGGACCCAATGCGGTCGATTAGATTCGCGGCGAAAACCAGATCAAACACGCCCAGATTGTCTGGTAACGCGGTTGCATCGCCCACTGCAAACGAACACCTCGCGCGATCTATCTCCTTAGGCAATTCGCGCTGGATCGCGGTTGATATTTCGCCCTCTTCGATCCGGCGGATAACAACGCGACCTGTTTGCTTAATCTGCCTGGCCGCAGCGATGAAACGCTGAGATAGATCGATGCCGATTACGGTTCGCGCGATTTTGGCCAGCTCAAAAGTGGAGCGACCCACCGCGCAACCAAGATCCAGAGCGCGTTCCACCATCCCAATCTCCGCGCCGAATTCCGTGACGCAGCGTATCGGATAGAATAAGGCATTTACCGGGCCGAATGAGTAGGGAAGCTGATCTTCGGCCGTTCCATAATGAAAGAGGAGATACTGGTCAACGAGCGGATCTGACTCGTAGAGCGACTGCTGACGCTCTGTCTTCCGTCTGCCGTCTTCAGTTTCCCGTCCACGGTTCATTCTCGATAAAAAATGCCGAACGGTGGACGGTAGAAGGTAGACTGGAGACGGTAGACGGGAGCGTTAGCTCCCTTTCAACAGATTCGCCATGTATGGCGCCGGCTGGAAGTTCTCGATTAGAACTTCGGTCTTGCCGTTCCGGTGCATACGGACCTGTGGGACCTGGATCTCTGGGGTTTTGTGCGGCGCGAACAAAATGTCGTCGTGAGTTGCGTTTTGTTTATTGACGAACTTGTCCGGAGTCAGGTGCCCCCCGAGGTGATCGCTGCGACCGGTAGCAACGTGCATAGTGCCCAACACTTTTTCGTCTTGAATGTCCCGTCCTGAAACCGGAAGGACTTGAGTGCCAAAGCCAAGTTCGCCAAGCTCGCCTGCGGCGGGATCCGCTTGAATTTTGGCCTGGTGCGCCTCGATCGTTTTCTTGTTCCCCTGCAAAAGCTTCGAATCAACGATGCGCCC
The DNA here is from genome assembly GCA_046727075.1 of bacterium. Classification (GTDB taxonomy): domain Bacteria; phylum Verrucomicrobiota; class Verrucomicrobiia; order Chthoniobacterales; family JAFAMB01; genus JBKPBY01. The sequence continues at coordinate 22,220 of JBKPBY010000035.1, forward strand.
TTTCCGGACCGTCATCAGGCCGATTGTACTGTCCTCGAATTTCAACGGGAATTGGCCAGAAGCACCGGTAGGCACATAATAGATTTCGCCGGCCGGCAGATTTGCGATATCAGGGCCGCCGCGACAGAGGCCGTGGCTTTTCTGGGCTTCTTGCTTACTTAAATCTAACCGGAGCGTGAACCGGTCATCGCCATAAACGAAGTCAATTTCCACCCAATCAGCGTTGGTCATGCCGAGCCGCAGTTTTTCGGCGTTCCGGCTGACTTCATCATAATCAACAGCTAATCCGCTGTTCAGAATAATTTCGTTGAGTCCATGAAGGGTTGCTCCCCGGAATCCATACTTCTTGGCGAAAGCTGTGAGCGGTGCGGTCGCAGAGTAAGTCGAAATACAGAGGATCAGCTTGTATTTAGGGTAAATATCATTCTCCAAGCTGAGCTCACGACCGTCTGGCGCCACTGCGAGATCTGGCAGATCCAGGTTGCTTCCACCGGTGATCTTGTAGGCAAAAATGTCGCCTCCGGTTAGCTTCAATTCATCGAGTACACCATTCTTGAAGCCCTGATAAAAGACATCATAGGCATGGCGTTGGATGGTTAGTTTGGGATCTTTGAGAAATCCAAAATTCTTGATGTTGTGCGGATCCTCGAGATCGATCAAAGTCGCCACGCGCTCGCCTGGCCGAGGATTGAACACCGTCTTGAGAAGACGCGACAAGCTGAATGTAGGGAAGGCCGCAGTCTGGGTAGGTTGAGCAATCATCGTGGAAACTTTCGCCCGCCGGTTTGGCGAAGTCAAAGAAGTATCGGTGGAAACGTCACTGTAAGAGTTACACATGGTAGAAGTGGGTAGAATGGGTTGGTTTCTGTGTTTCTACCAAGAGTAGAGACTGCGCGTGACAGCCTTATGTCAGGAGAGATAGGACCGATAGGACGTATGGGACTGCTGCGAGATGGGTCATTCAGGCCGCGGATTGGCGTTTTGCTTCTTTGCGGACCTCTTCCAGGAAAGCCTTGGGAAGGGGCGCAAGAGGCTCTTGCCAGAAGGCTGCAAGCTTTAGCTGTGGAAAGTCGGTTAGTTCCAGGATTCTCAAGCGATCATCGACACGGACGCCGGGGGCGAAGACCGAGAGGCCTATGCCGTAGCCGGCAGCCGCGTAGGTCTGGATCATTTCCAATGTGGTAAGCTCGATCCCGATTTCCCAAGCGGTCCCGAGTTTGCGAAGACCGTCCTGGAAAAGCTTATAGATCGCGGTGGTAGCCGGAGTAGAAATCAACGGGAGCGGCCGCTTTTCAATTAGTTCTTCAGCGCGACGGCCTTTTAAATCCTTGCTTGCGACCAGAACAAGCGGGAGCTCAACCAGGACTTCGTGCCGGATGCCGCTTGGGGGTTTGGAGTGAAGCTCTGTAATCGCCAAGTCGACTTCCTGAGTTGCCAAGAAATTTTCAGCCATCATCTGATCGGCTTCTCGAAGGATGAGGCGAAGGTCAGGCACCTGTTTACGCAGGCGTTCGAGGAGCAATGGTCCGTATTCACGCAACAGCGCGGAGGAAGCGGCCATGCGTAGTTTCTTTTCGCCCTGACCTCGTAGATCATCCGAGACCGATTGAAGGTTCTCAAAGAACGGCTGAATAAACCGGAACAACCGTTCTCCGATCGGCGTCAGCGCAAACGGCCTGCGCTGGAAAAGTTTTTGCCCAAGAAATTCTTCCAGTTGCAAAATCTGGCCGCTGATCGCCGGTTGCTGAATGCCGTACGGCATGTGTCGGACTGCCGAGCTGATACCGCCGTATTTCGCGACATAGAAAAAGAGCTCGAGATGATGAACGTTCATTAATTCCTTTTACGTGGCAGCGCCGGCTTGCTTACTTCTAGGAAATGTGAGCGGCGGAAACAGAAAATACAGGCGGCAAGTTCTCGGCCAGAATCTGCCATGAATCACCCTCGTCGATCGAGTAATAGATAGTTCCGGTGTTGGTACCAAAATAGATGGCGGCCGGATCAGCTGTGTCAGCCGACATGCCTTCTCGATAAATGCCGGCGTAAGCGTGTTCAGTTGGCAACCCTGAGTTCAATCCTTCCCAGGTCTTTCCTCCGTCGCGAGTCCGAAAGACGGTCAACTTGCCCTCCGGAGGACACCGGAATTCGGCGCCCTGCAATGGAATGACGTACGCTGTTTTGGGCTCTCTTGGGTGGAGTGCCAGAGGGAACCCGAAATCTGAAGGCAGTCCTGAAGTAATCTCCGTCCAGCTCTCTCCCGCGTTCTCGCTCCGGTACATACCACAATGGTTCTGCTGAAAGAGAAGCGAGCTGTCGCCGGACGCCATAAGCAACTTGTGAACGCATTGACCGAACTCCGGATACTTCTCCGGCAGAAATTCGGCGCGAGTCCCTTTGTTCAGCGGCGCCCAATCTTTGCCATCGTTGTCCGTTCGAAAAACGCCGGCTGCCGAAATGCCGACGAACATTCGTTGCGGCCGCTTCGGATCCAAAATGATCGAGTGAAGACAAAGACCGCCGTAGCCAGGCTGCCAGCGTTCACGGCTGGGATGGGATGTCAGTCCTGTGACTTCGGTCCAGTTTTGGCCACCGTCTGCGCTTCGGAACAGAGCCGCTGGCGCGACTCCCGCATAGAGCACGTCCGGTTCCTCGGCTCGTCCAGGTTCGATGTGCCAGATTCGATCAAGCTTAAGACCAGAGGACGGATCGAATTTTGGACCGTTCTGAGGCATTACCCATGTTTTGCCAAGATCGTTGCTCCAGGCTATCCCGGAGCCAAACCAGGAATCATTTGCGGTCGCATAGACCCGATGTGAGCGTGGATCGTAAACGGCGTGATTGATCTCTTTGCCGCGATGGAATGGCCCATGAAGGTTCCATTTCTGACGACCCTCGCTGGTCAAGATAAAGAGACCTTTTTTCGTACCCGCAAGCAGAAGCGATGTAGGGGGCATTCAGGCAACTCCTTTCGAAAGCTCAATCTCATATCGAAAGCGGAATGAGCGGGCAAGGTGAAAGGGCGGTTTTGCAATTGGAGGGCGGTGCTCCATTACCACCGTGGTGGCGCTATCGAGAACTGGGTTACACCACAACGGCGACGACGGAGCGTCGCTCTCCGGCGTTCGTCCGTGCAAGCCGGGTTGCGAAACTTGAACCAACGATAGAGCTAGAAACTGGAAGCCGAACCCCTTACTTTCCGTTACATGTCTTCACAGTTTGGCGTCTTGTTTCGAGTCTCGACTTGGGGTGAATCCCATGGAGGAGGCGTGGGCGCAATTATTGATGGTTGTCCGCCGCGGATCCCGATCTCCGCCGATGAGATTCAGGCCGACCTAGATCGCCGGCGGCCGGGCCAAAGCGAAATCGTCACCCAACGGGCGGAAGAAGATCGAGTAGAGATTTTGTCAGGCGTTTTCGACGGGTTGACCCTTGGAACCCCTTTATCGTTGATGGTGCGCAACAAGGACGCCCGTCCCGAAGCGTATCGCGAGATCGAGTCAACGTTCCGACCATCTCATGCCGATTACACTTATCAGGCTAAATACGGCATCCGGAACTGGCAAGGTGGCGGACGCGCATCGGCCAGAGAAACTGTGGGCCGAGTCGCAGCCGCAGCCGTCGCTAAAAAGGTGCTTCGCCAAAAAGTCGACGGGTTCGAGGTCCTTGCATTTGTCAAGAGCATTCACCGGATTGATGCAGTGGTAGATCCGTCAACGGTCAAACTTTCTGACGTCGAACAATCGATCGTCCGGTGCCCGGATCCCGACGCCGCCGCTCGAATGATCGATTGGATCAAGATCATGCGTAAGGAAGGGAATTCGGTTGGAGGGGTGATCGAATGTGTGGTCCGAGGTGTTCCTCCGGGTCTGGGTGAGCCTGTTTTCGATAAGTTGGAAGCCGATCTGGCAAAAGCGATGTTGAGTCTACCTGCAACGAAAGGATTTGAGATTGGATCGGGCTTTGGTTCCACCAGAATGACCGGAGTGGAGCACAACGACCCTTTTGAAATGCGTGAGGGAAGGGTGCGAACCCGGACCAATTTTTCAGGTGGGGTGCAGGGTGGAATCAGCAATGGTGAAGACATCATTTTTCGAGTCGCATTCAAGCCGACTGCGACTATTTTGCGATCGCAGGAAACCGTTACGACCACCGGCGAAGCAACTGAGCTTGCCGCGCGAGGCCGCCACGATCCATGTGTGGTGCCGCGCGCAGTGCCGATCGTTGAAGCTATGGCGGCGTTGGTTATCTGCGATCATTATCTGAGGCATGAAGCCATCTCGTAGCCTGTCGCGCATCGTCTGATCCGCAGGCAAGATTCATCGTTTCAAAGTCATGACGTTTGCCATTGTTGAAACGCAAGGTTCTGCCACTTGGCAATGGATCTTGCTGGCGGTCGCGTTCCTCTGGCTTGTAATCAGTACGGCGCGTGGTTGGAGCAAGGGGGTGATGCGCCAGCTGGTATCTGTGGTCGCCCTCATAGCCGCTGTCTGGGTCACATCCCGATTCAGCAGCAACCTCGCGGATTATCTGAGAACAGCTCTGCACTTTCCCGAGGGCATTGTGACTCTCGTTGCCATACTCTTTTTGTGGATCGTTATATCCAACCTGGTAGTGCTGATTGGCCACATCGTTTTCAAGAAAACGCGTGATCAAGAATCGCCGACTGCAGAGTGGATCTACGGTCTCGGTGGCGCGTTTCTAGGGTTCCTTTACGGCCTGTTTTTTCTTTGGCTCATCGTGATTGGAATAAGGCTCGCAGGCTACGTTGCCCAGAAGGAGCTAAGCATTCTGTCTGAGAGGGGAGCAGCTGTGGCGCTTCCGGCTACACTCGCTAAGTTGAAAAACTCGATCGAACATGGTGCTGGCGGCCCGATCTTGAATGCGGTCGATCCAATTCCTCAGCGATGGTACCGGGAGATCGACCAATGGGGACGGGCTGTCAGCGATCCAAAGATCCTTCGCAAAATGATGGGATATCCCGGGTTTCAAAATGTCTGGCGAGATCCACGTGTTAAGGCTCTGCAAGATGATCCAGAGATCCAGGCTGCTGCGCACCAAGGGAACTTAATCGCTCTGATGAGTAACCGAAAAGTGGTCGCTCTGATGAATGATCCCGAGATCCGCAAGGCGTTCTCGCCGGAGCAACTCCAGGCGGCGCTTGATTACGCTCTTAATTCACCGTAGGAGCAAAGCTGGTAATGAAGAGTGATTACATCGCGACGATTGGCT
>JBKPBY010000036.1:0-7670 GCA_046727075.1 bacterium
AATCGGATAGTTTGATTCGATATCAGCGGACGTGATGCTGTTGCGGCTCGCATTTTGGCAACTTGCGTTTCGCAACCTGCTTCAGGCGGGTTGGTTTTCAGTTTTTTCCGCCTTCGCCAAGGCTTCCGACTTCGTCCCGCCGCAGCGGGACTACTTCGGACAAGATGGCGGACAGGTCGGCGCTTATTCAGCTTCAGATCTCGGCGTTGTCGGCGCTGCCGGCGTTCCTATAACTAGGGGTGAATGCTGGTACTGGATAGTTCGTTACGGATCGAATTGGCGAATTGATAGAACGCGCCGGAGATGCCGCCGAGTTCGCCGCTGGGGAGAGCCCATGAGAACATACGTCGAATCCGCAGGCCAGGGATCTCGATCGGTCTTATCAGTCCAAGCGCAATTTCGTGTTGGATTTCCCAACGAGAGAAGAAACCGACTCCGAGACCAGCTATGACCAGCGATTTGATCGCTTCGGGACTTCCCAATGAAAATCGTTGATCCAAATTTTTCTGGCTCAAACCGCTGTCGGTTAACGCACTTTCGACGACCTTTCGCGTACCTGCGCCGGGTTCGCGCCAAATCAGCGGGAGGCCTTCAAGATCACGAGCGGATTTCAATCCTGAAATCGCCCGGCGCAGCGTTGGGTCGGGGATGCGAGTTGCGCAAACCGGCACGATTTCGTCGGGTAGGAACTCCTCGAGCCGTACACCGGGGCTGTGTTGATGACCTTCAACCAAACCGAGCCCAACCCGATGTTCTCGAAGATGCTCCAGAACTTGTTCGGTGTTTCCCATCATTAGGCTGAGACCGGCTGCCGGGTGGTACTGATGGAAGCGGAGAAAAACTCTGGGCACAAAATATCTCGCCAAAGTTGTGCTCGCGGCCAGAGTGACGATTCCGGATACATCCCGGCTCAGGTCTAGTTCACCTAACACCTGCTCGAGTTCGGTGAATACATGTTGCAGGCGCTCTCGGAGACGGGCGCCGACCGGAGTCAAAGTTACACCTCGGGCTGAGCGGATGAACAGGGTTGTTTCCAGGTTGCCTTCCAACCTGCGGATGTGACCGGTTACTGCCGGTTGCGAAAGATGGAGGCGGCGAGCGGCTTCAGAAATCTGGCCAACCTCAGCGACCACGAAAAAGGTTTGTAATAAGATCGGTGGTACGCGGTTGAGGTCCACGGGTGGCAATTAACGCCGACATCGCCGGCAATGCCAACAACGCCGACAACGAAGACCGAGCTCCAAGAGGCAGTATTTTCCCCATGTGTCAGCGCTTGATAAACAGATGGAACCGATGCCAACGTCAAAATAAGAGCGTCGGGCTTTTGGCTGATATTTGACAGCCGGGGCCTGATGATGGCCATCGTTCGATGAGCCGGTTGGTTCCTTGTTAGTTATTTTGCTCATTGTTACTTAGCATTTCGTCGGTGGCGAGCGCTGAAGTTTCCAGTCGTTTTGGAAGCAATCGTTTGGCGCTCTTACGTTGCAGGTTTTTCGCACCTGCGCTCTGCCGAATGAATTCCGGATGAACACCAATCGGAAGCGGAGCAGGCGGATCACTGATCAGCTTGCGATCCTGGACGTCAACGAAAGCTTTGTTGGTTTGCCTTTGATTCTCTTGAAAGTGATCCGCGTCGAGCGCGTGCAGTCCGTAGGCAGACATGATGATGTACCCGTCCGCTTCGGTGAGTCGAAAGAACTCCAAGACCTCGGCCGCCATAGATCGGAAAATCCCCAGTGTGAAGGAGAGGAGACGGATCGTTTTCAGGATTACTTCATTCAAGAATGTATAGGATTTTGATTCCCTTGATTGAATAGTGATCGAGAATTTCACCGTTTAATAGACAGCATGATAGGAGTGACGGGTCGTTTTTGTTCCATCTGCCGGAATGGGGTGTTTCTTTGGCGAGTCCGAGTGTGAGTGCTGGTCAGAGAAACGCCGACAGCGCCGTCATTGCCAACAACGGCATGAGGTGGCGGCGCGGCTCTGCCGCGCGTGGGGAACTACCGCTGCGTCTTTAGAACGGCGGCGAGGCGGACGGCTCCAGAGCGGGAAGCTGTAATTTCAGTTCCGGTTCGGTCGCGTAGCCGTACGCGGTAAAGACGGTCACCGTAATGAATGACGTGTTCGATTGCATGCAGGTTTACCACCGCATGCCGGCCGATCTGAATGAAAGGATCGCCGCCCAGCCACTGCATGAGGTCGGCCAACGGGTAGTAGGTGGCGAACTCTTCCCGCACGGTGTGAACCCAGGTCCGCCGGTCGCGTCGCAGCACTGCTGCAATCTCGTTACGAGCCAGCAACCGTATCTGATCGCGATCTGCGTCTTTAACCCGGAGCAGCTGATTGCCCGTACCAGCGAAACGGATTTTGTCCGATTGCTCTTGGTCCCTTTGATCGACCGAACCCGGAAAAGAGTCGGATTCAAACGGTCTCATGTATGCCAAAAGGCGATTGACCGTTTCGTTGACTTGCTCCGGGTCCAAAGGTTTCAAAAGGTAATCCACCGCTGCTAATCGGAAAGCTTCGGGGGCACGGCTAGCGTTTCCGGTGGTAAAGACCAGCCGTGGCGGCTGGGGCAGCATCGACAATTGTGTTGCCAAGGAGAGACCATCTTTTCCGGGCAGATTAATATCCAGAAACACGGCATCCGGCCGCAACTCGGCGCAAAGGCGGAGTCCTGTTTCGCTTTCCGTTGCAGAACCGACAACCTCAACCTGATAGGTTTCGTCGAGCAGCTTTGCCAAGTATTCAGCTGCCAATGGTTCGTCCTCGATGATAACAGCTCGGATCCGGATCCACATGGATAACAGGTGTTAGTAAGGAGCTAAATCGGGCAGGCGGCGGGGAACCGCTCCCTGGGAAACTAATCCGACTTCGAGCTGTTTTCGCAAGGGAATCCGCATGACCACCGTGGTGCCCTCTCCGGTTTGGCTGCGAATTTCCAACTGAAAAGAACTTCCGAATAATCCTTGAAGTCGCCGGCGCAATAGTGTCAGCGCGTGAACCTTTGGACGGTTTTGGAAAAAGACTTTCTCTACTTCATCTGGAGGGACGCCCTGCCCGTCATCGCTAACACTCATCTCCAGGGAAGTTCCCGTCGAGCGAACAGCGAGCTTGAGGCGTCCGGCGCGTGGCGAGGAGAAGAGCCCATGCTGAACCGCGTTCTCGACCAGCGGTTGAAAAGAAAATGGTGGGATGGAAGCTGCCAGAGCATTCGGATCGATTACCTCTTCAATCTTCAATCGGTTGCCGAGGCGCAACGATTCGATATCCAAATAAGCTCGCACCACCGCCAGCTCTTCTTCCACCGACACAAACAATTGGTCTTGTTGATCAAAGCTGGCCCTTAGAAATCGGCGGAGCTTGCCGGCGGCTGGCGGCACTTCTCTTGGTTTGACGACTGATAACGCCGCTAACGCGTTGAGAGCGTTAAAGAGAAAATGCGGATTCATGCGTGCCTGCAGAGCGCGCGCCTCGGCTACAGCTGCTTCTCGAGTTTTCTCGTCGCGCTCGCGCACTTGCTGGACGATCGCCAGAATCAGAGCTGTTCCTAAACCCTGCAGCACAGGTGCTATTCCGATGTCGTCAATTCCGTACTGCGGCCGGTGCTGGGGGGAGGTGAAGAAAAGAAGCACAAGCCGTATCCAGGAGATAGCCAAGGTGAGAAAAAACCCGGTGAGCGGACGGCGCGCCAAGTCAGGACGCCATTGACAAAGCAATCCGCCTGCCAGGCCGCCGCTCAGCATCGGAACGCCGATTGAGACCAATGGCAGGCCGTTGTGCACTACCGCTAGCCAGGTTACGAACGCGGCGACGGCCAGTCCGACCAATGGACCGGCTACAAGACCGGCCGCGCACGCCGCTACGATTCGTTCGTTGATCCAGCCCGCGTGTGAAACAGTCGCTTCCTCGACGAGGCCGAGAACCAAGAAGACTAACAGGGCAGTTCCTTGATCACGTCTCGAAAGCAAGGACCGTTCCGGTTGCCTGAACCCTGGAACGAGTGTGAGGGCGAATGCTGCCGTTACCAATACGCAAACATCATAAAGAATAGTATCCATCGCGAAAATCGCCGGGATAGATTACAGAGATCAACAATCTTGAAAAGGGACACGTGTTCGGTGCTGGTGACGGGAATCGTGCAAAAATCACCCTGATTTGGGGAGCCCTCATTAAATTCTGTCTGAATTGCCGTATTTATTGTTCGAATGGACGGAAGGGGACGCCGGGAGCGCCGGGATCCTCCTCCGCCAAGGCTACGGAGGACAGGTCGAGCGGGATCCGCCTTCGCCAAGGCTATGGCGGACGAGTCGCCGGGAACGGTGACTTGAGAGGTGACGGGGGCCGCTTCTAGCACTGCACTCACCAAAACGGCTAGGCTTTCCAGATCGGTTTCCGGCCTTCCAGTTCGGCTTCTGCCCGGGTAATTCCGATATCTTTGAGTTGGCGATCGTCCATTTCCAGCAGCTGTCTTCGCTGTCGGGAACGTTCAATTGCCAATCCGTAAGCCTTTCTAAGGCGGCGCAACAGGGTGAGGAGCGGATTTGTCGCTGATTCGCGGCCTTTGGGGCGCAGACGAGCTGAGCCGCTGGCGGAGGGCTGGGAGATCTCAGACAATCTTTCGTAGGCTTGCATGTTATAAAAACGCCGACAGCGCCGTCATCGCCGACACTGTGGGCAGCAGGTAGATATGATGGGGATGGGTCATGAAAGGTGAGAGGTATCGGATCAGCACCGGTCGCCAAACGCTGAACGCCAAAACTTGTTGCGCCATAGTCCGGCCTTGGCCGGACGAAGGCGGACGCCAAACGTTTCTAACTGGCGAGCTTGCTCTTCCTGCGGAGCAGGCGATGGATGCTGAGTTCGTACTGGCGCCGCCACCGGGCGGAATGAACGATATTAAGGTTGGCTAACGCCAAGGATATAACTAACAGAAGTCCGCCAATCATGGGGAATTTGAACAAACAGATTGGTATTCCGAGGGCGGAGATCACCCAAGCGCCGCGAGTAATCGATTGAAGCAAACGCGGTTTGCGAGTCCAAAAAAAGTAAGCGCGTTCGAGCTCGTCCCTGTCCACGGTATACCTGTCAATGTGCAGTGTTTCCAGTAGTTGAAGAGGAGACGCTTCACGGTATTTCCATCCGCGGACATCGTGGAGGTTTTGGTAAAGAGCGGTAAATCGTTCGCAGAAGTTCAGTTTTGCTAACCAGGTGTAGATGATTGGCTGTCTGCGAATTTCCGGGGTCAGTCTGTTTCCCATAGAGCAAGGAGGGTTAAAAATTTGCATTAAAGAAGGCACAGAGCCTAGGTGGGCCACGGCCATTAGTTCGAAAGTTTTTAATCGGTCATAATCGTTTTATCGGGGAGGCCAATGGAGCACTAAAGCCGGTGGCCTATTCGGTTATTGATCCAGCTGCCGGAATTGGTGGACGAGCGGGATGCATTGCTGGGAACGAGCGGGAACGAGCTGTATCGAGCGAGATCGCCGGGAACGGTCAGAGGTGAGAGGTATGGGAACTGGCGCGCTAATGCTCACACTCGCACTCGCACCCACACTCACACTTGCACTCGGTGACGAGACAGCGATGCGACGAATCTGAATAGAAGCCGCGAAGTGTGCGGCAGAAGCGCGAGTCATTGAGGCGGCGAAGGCGAAGAGCACTAGCACTCATTCACATGCCAAGGATCTCGTGGGCGCGAAGTGCTGCAGAGAGGCGGTTTTCAACGCCGAGTTTTGCGTAGATGCTCTTCAAGTGCGCGCGCACGGTGTCGTGGCGTATCCCGAGAATCGTGCTGATAACGGGGCTAGTCTTACCTGCGGCGACCCAATACAGCACTTCCGCTTCACGCGCTGAGAGACCAAGCGAGCGGAGGGATTGTGGATTACCCAGGTTCTCGTTCGAATCGGCAATAGCGGCCGGTGCGCCAGCGGTCGCTTGTTTTCCTCTGGCGTTTGTTTGAGACGATTCAAGCATCCTGGTGAACCGATATGCCCGCTCCATATGCGGACGCAGAACTGCCAGAATTGCCCGGTCTTGATCCGAAAACCCACGCTGCGCCCGGAGGACTGCTAGACAAACACGATGCACCAGGCTTCCGAAATTCACGCTTAGATCATCTTCAACTCCAAGGACCCGGTAGTAATCGTGATACAAGTCAAGCTTCTCGATTTTCACACGGCTCTCGACGTCGGAGAGCGCAAGCGGTTCATGGAGGTTGCCCGACTCACGGATAGGTCGTAGCGGAAATTGTGAGTACCGGTTGGAAAAAGTCCCCGCCAGGCTTTCCCATTGAGCCGGGACAGGATAAATGGCAGCGCGGCGGATCGGGTCATGCGCGTTTGTCGAACGCGCCACGATCGTCACCCCATGGAATTCCCCAGGGATCAGGTCTCCGAGAATAGCGGCAAAATGCCTCGGTATTTGGGGCACCTGAATTGGTTGGTACAGTTGGTCGACTGCGTGGACCAGGCGCTGTAAATTGGCGTGCGTCAGTAGCCGAAGATTTGTTTGCATTAGATCCCTGCAGATCGGGCTGAACCGATACCGTTTGAAAACCCGCACTAAAATACCACTAGCGGGTGAAAGCTAATCAAAAAGTTCGGTGCCGTAATTATATATATTATTTATTATTATGCGTACAAGGGAGATTTTGCTTAATTTTCTTAAGTTATCATTCTCAAAAGCGTGTCAATCATTCATCCCTCAAATGTGGAATAGCCACTTTTCATAGTGATGCTTCATTTTCTCCATGTTGAGTGCAGTTGTTATCGAAGAGGATGCTCAGCACGCTCAGCACTTAGCTGCGCTGCTGGAAGACACCTGGCAGGTAGATGTTCTCCGGACCGCAACCGACAGTTGCGCAGGTCTCAGTCTCTGCGGCGAATTACGTCCCGACGTTGTTTTTCTGGATATCGATGTGCCCAGGCGAAATGGTGGTACCCTCGGGGAGCTGACCCAAATTGCCCAGCCGCCGCGCCTGGTCTTTACGGCGAGGGATGCAGATCGCGCTGTTGACGCATTCCGTTTTGACGCCTTTGATTTTCTGCAAAAGCCGCTAGACCCAATGCGCGTTGCAGAGACGGTCGACCGATTGGCGGACTATTTGCGTCCTCTCCGGTGCGACCCTGTTCTGGCCCCTGCTATGCGGGCCCGCCCCGTAACCGGAATCAATGAGGGGTTTACTGACACCATCAACGAGCTGATGCCAGTCCCGGGTGCAGATCGGGATCAGATCCGATTGTTGGCGCGCCGTGAAATCGTCGCGGTGCTGCGACGGGGCAGGCGTACATGGATACACACGGTGCTCGAGGAATTCGCAACCTATTATCCTTTAGCCCAGGTGCTGCGCTGGCTGCGCGGCGATCAATTTATTCAAATCGGGCGGCACGCCATAATTAACCTCCACGCTCTTCGGCGCATCAAACGTTGCGGCGACCGGGTCTATCGCGTGCAATTGCAAGACCGGCTTGGAACGGAGATCACGGCTTCGCGTTCCGGAGCAGTTCGGCTCGTCGGAATCCTGAAGAGTCAACTCTGGAGAAAATGGCTGCTGGACAACGGAAATGCTCAAGCCACAGGCAAGATCATGCCTGTTGGAATAGCGTCTATGGCGACTGGGACAAAGAAAGGCGAACTCGACGAGACTTGGCGTCTATTCTAGCAAG
>JBKPBY010000037.1:0-22448 GCA_046727075.1 bacterium
GCTCGACATCATCGATATCGCTCCCAGATCGTGAAGAATGTCTTCGGCGGCGATCGTTTCTTGGCGAATCCGCGATTCTGCAAACGCCAGGTCCTCGGCGATCGCCGGATCGAGATGGTGGCAGACCATCAACATATCAAGATGCTCGTCAATCGTATTAACGGTGAACGGTCTGGTCGGATTAGTTGAAGAAGGAAGAACGTTAGCTTCTCCACAGACTTTGATGATGTCAGGTGCGTGCCCGCCCCCGGCTCCTTCGGTGTGATACGAATGGATGGTCCGCCCTTTGAATGCAGCAATGGTTCTTTCGACGAAGCCTGACTCGTTCAGGGTGTCCGTGTGGATCGCCACCTGGGTGTCCGTTTCATCGGCCACGGAAAGACACGCATCAATTGCAGCGGGCGTGGTTCCCCAATCTTCGTGCAGCTTCAGTCCGATCGCTCCCGCCTCAATTTGCTCGCGCAACGGTTGCGGTTGGCTGGCGTTACCTTTCCCAAGGAAACCGAGATTGATCGGGTAACCGTCGGCCGCTTGAAGCATGCGCTCGATATGCCAAGGACCCGGGGTGCAGGTGGTTGCAAATGTACCATGTGCCGGACCAGTTCCGCCGCCGATCAACGTGGTTACGCCCGATGCAATTGCATCGTCGATTTGTTGCGGGCAGATGAAATGAATATGCGAATCGATGCCGCCGGCTGTTACGATCTTGCCTTCACCGGCAATGACCTCGGTTCCTGGTCCAATGATAATTGTGACTCCGGGCTGGATATCAGGGTTGCCTGCTTTACCGATAGCGGATATCCGGCCCTGTTTGATTCCAATATCAGCTTTGATGATGCCCGAATGATCAACTATCACCGCGTTAGTAATGACGGTATCGACGGCGTCGGCAGACGTTCGCTGCGATTGGCCCATTCCGTCGCGAATCACTTTGCCGCCCCCAAATTTTACTTCTTCGCCGTAGATCGTGTGATCGTCTTCGATCTCGATGAACAGATCTGTGTCCGCCAACCGAATCCGGTCTCCTTTGGTCGGACCAAACATCTCGGCGTAAGCTTGACGTGATATTTTCATCGCGGGCCCTCCTGCACTAGAGTTTCCCCATAATCTTTGCGTTGAAACCGTAGACCGCTCGGTCACCGGCGAATTCAACTAATTCCACTGTTCGCTCTTGGCCGGGCTCGAAACGCACGGCTGTTCCGGCAGTGATGTTTAATCGAAAGCCGCGCGCTTTATCGCGATCAAATGAAAGCGCCTCATTAGTCTCAAAGAAGTGAAAATGAGATCCGACCTGGATCGGGCGATCGCCTGTGTTAGCCACTTCGAGAGTGACGGTGCGACGGCCCGGGTTCAGTTCGATTTCTCCAGCCTGCGGAATGATTTCACCTGGGATCATGGGATTGGATGATGAACCGTCACAAGTTTTGTCCCGTCCGGGAACGTCGCTTCCACCTGGATCTCGTGGACCATTTCGGGAACGCCCTCCATCACTTGGTCTCGTGTTAACAGCGTCCGCCCATAGTGCATAAGTTCAGCGACGCTTTTTCCATCCCGGGCGCCTTCCAGTAACGCCGCCGAAAGGTACGCAACGGTTTCAGGATGATTGAGCTTCAGGCCACGATCGAGCCGCTTTTGCGCAACCAGCCCGGCGGTAAAAATGAGTAACTTATCTCTTTCGCGTGGAGTTAGGTTCATGGGTGGAAGTGTTTGGAAGAATCTGGCTGCGGTCGCGTAACTAAGTCGCCCAGAGCCTTAACGGCGTTGGCGGAAGCCTGTTGACGCGGGGGCGCAGGTGGGACCAGCACGTTATCATTTGCTCTCGTACCGATTCAATCCTCTGTCCGAGCATCCGGACGAGAATAAATCCTGGTGACGGCGAGGTGATGCCAACGCGGAGCTCGGGTTGGAATGGGAGGCGAGCTGCTAATTCTTCTAAATCTGCCGTTTCCGTGCCGGGGCCAATTGCCCAGACCGCGCCGAATACGTTGAGTCCGCCAAGACCGTGGAGCGCTTGGCGCAGCGAGGAGGTCCCTGCAAGAAGCATTCGATCGGCCCAGATCGGAGCGTCTTGCGAATCGTGCGCCTTGTTCGCGAACGAGAGAAATCCATCGATCCATTCTTCGCCGGATGATCTCCTGCCCAGGACACCAGCGTCCCAACCGATAACAGAGGCACCAACTGCCAATCTCAGGTTCAGAACTGAACGGACATGGGCGCCATTAAAGAAAATGTTCTCTTGAGGCAACCAATCGAGTGTGGCGTTCTCAGCTACGCAGATTTCGATCTGCTGGCGAGCTGCGGATGTGGACGCCTTATACCACTTCGTTGCGGCCGGCGTTGTGACGACCGCAGACGCTCCGGCGGCAACCTCGATTTTGATTGTCAGAGAGTCACCTCCGGCGACACCTCCGGGAGGATGGATAACCACTGCGTGGCAAACCGATTCTCCCTCCGGATAGAGCGCCTTCTGCACGGTTAATGGTCCCTGGTGCCGGGAATGTACGAGAGCGGTCCGCGCACCCTTTTTGGCGAATCCAAGTTCGAGCTCGGCAATCCACATTGATCGAGGCTCCCGGAGTTTGTTGGCGTGTTCAATCATCGAGTGTAAGGGGCGCCGGAAGCGGACTCTGTCGCAATTTAATCCATATGGGTTCCGAATGCACTTTCGGTCGCGCTACCTGGTAATCATCAACTTTCCAACGACGAATCGACTATTGGTAGGTCCCGCCTAGGCGAGATTGCTAAGCCGTGCCGTGCGCATCAATAGCTCCAGGGCTCCGATCCCGCCCAAGGCCCGGCTCAGCAAGCTTCGCCCTGCCCTCATGGTTGACTAATCGCCTTTTGCAGTTAGGTCGTCGCGTCAAATGTCCTCCAGTCCAAGCTCGTCAAACCGCAACGAGAGCTCTTACTCCATCTTGTTCCATGTCTTTGCCGACTCCCTGGGCGACAACTTCGCCCCGGTCCATGACCACATAGTGGTCGGCCAGATGACGCGCAAAGTCGTAGTACTGCTCGACCAGCAGAATCGTCATACGAAACTCCTCGACCAGCCTGCGCAATGTTTTGCCGATCTCTTGAATGATGGATGGCTGGATTCCCTCTGTCGGCTCATCGAGAAGAAGCAACTCCGGTCTTCCCATCAAGGCGCGGCCGATTGCCAACTGTTGCTGTTGACCGCCGGACAGATCACCGGCCCGCCGATTCTTCATCTCTTTTAGAATCGGAAACAAATCGTAGATTTCTTTTGAAATCCCACGGACCGACCGGTCGCTCGCTGCGCCGACTAGCAAATTCTCTCCGACGGTCAATCTTGGGAAGATGTCTCTGCCTTGGGGGACGTAACCCAGACCGCTGGCCACGCGGCTGTAAGGAGGAAGTCTTTCGAGCGATTTGTCTTTCCACACGACGCTGCCGGTTCTGATTGGAACAATGCCCATAATACATCGGAGAAGCGTGGTTTTACCAACTCCGTTTCGGCCAAGCATCACCGTCAATTCGCCGACGGGCACTGTAAAAGTCACATCACGCAGGATGTGGCTGCCGCCGTAGTATTGGTTGACCTGGTTAATCTGGAGCATCGGTCTCGATCGATTAGCGGCCTAAATAGGATTCGATAACACGTTCGTTCTGTTTCATCTGTTCAAGCGTTCCCTCTGCGATCACGGATCCCTCCGCCATCACGGTGACAATTCCATTGGCTCCGCTGAGCGCCGCTACGAATGCCATATCGTGTTCAACGACCATCATTGAACAAAGCCCACGCAGATGATCGAGCAGTTCAGCCAGTCGTTCGGTTTCGCGATCGCTCATACCAGCAGCCGGTTCGTCCAATAGCAAGAGACGTGGATGCTGCATCAGTAGCATCCCAATCTCGAGAAACTGTTTCTGACCGTGAGAGAGTTCACCAGCCGTTTTGTAGGCAGCGTCTACCAGCCCAATCAGATGCAATGTCTCCTGAATCTTTGCCCAGGCTTCCTCCGTGATGCCAGCAGTGAGTGATCGAAACCAGCGTTTATCGCCCTGCCGGGCCAGATCGAGATTCTCCCAAACCATATGCCTCTCGAACACGGTCGGTTTTTGAAATTTGCGTCCGACGCCGCACCGCGCGATTCGCGGTTCGTCCAGGTGTAAGAGGTTAATCGTTTGGCCGAGGAAGACTTGACCGCTGTCCGGCTTGGTCTTGCCGGTGATAACATCCATCATCGTCGTTTTTCCTGCACCGTTTGGACCGATCACGCAGCGGAGCTCGCCGTCATGAATCGCCAACGAAAGCTTATTCAGAGCTTTAAATCCCTCGAACGAGACGGACACATCTTCCACATAAAGGATCATCCCGTGGCGGATGTCGACCTCGCCGGGCTCCTTGACATGCGCAAGGCCCGTTGCATCGCCAAAGTCAGCGTTATTAACCGATCCCGACTCTGCGTTCATGTGCCCGTCACCGGGTCCGACGTTTGTGAAAAATTCCCGCGATTCCCTTCGGCAGGAGCAGTGGTACTAAGACAAAGATCGCCCCTAAAAGGAGCAGCCAATATTCAGAGAACCAAGCGGTGAGATAAGTTTTGGCGCCGTTCACCACAAAAGCGCCGATGATAGGGCCGAAAAGAGTTCCTCGTCCGCCAACAGCTACCCAGATCGCCATCTCGATTGAATTGCCTGGCGACATCTCGCTCGGATTGATTATTCCAACTTGCGGAACGTAGAGCGCGCCGGCGATGGCACAGATTATGGCGGAAACCGTCCAGACGAACAACTTATAGCCAAGCGGACTGTATCCGAGAAACGTAAGCCGCGATTCAGAGTCCCGAATCGCTTTGGCAACTCGACCAAATTTCGAAGTAACGATAAAACGCCCTAACAAAAAGCTTCCGGCCAACGCGAAAGCTGTTAGCAGGAAAAGCTCGACACGAGTTTCAGGCGCAGCAATCGGAAATCCCAGGATTCGCTTGAAATCGGTAAACCCATTGTTCCCACCGAAGCCGGTTTCGTTGCGATAAAAGAACAGCATCGCAGCAAAAGTTAGCGCCTGGGTAATAATCGATAGATACACGCCTTTAACTCGTGATCTGAATGCAAGGAATCCGAAAACCCAGGCTAGAACTCCGGGCACAGCCACAACTAGGAATAACGCGTAGAAGAAATGTTCTGTTCCTTGCCAATACCATGGTAACGCTTTCCAATCGAGGAACACCATAAAGTCCGGTAGAGGACTATGGTAAACGCCGTCCAGACCAATTGATCTCATCAGGTACATGCCCATCATGTAGCCGCCCAACGCAAAAAATAACCCGTGGCCAAGGCTAAGAATGCCGCAATATCCCCAGACAAGATCCAATGCGACTGCTGCCATGGCGTAACACATGATTTTGCCGATCAGCGTCATCGCGTAGGCCGAAAAATGGAGTGGGCTGGTCGAAGGAATTACGAGGGCTGCAATCGGAACGTATGTCGCTACCAAGACGACCAGTAGACTGAAGATCAGCGCTGAGGTCGGGCTCAGCATTGGACTTCGGAAAGGAGGTACAAGGCGTCGCGGAGGCGTAGCCGGGGATTCCAGGTCGGTTTTCATCTACAGCTCGGCGCTGCGGCCTTTCAGAGCAAAGAGTCCACGCGGCCGTTTTTGAATGAAGAGCACGATAAAGACCAGGATCGCGATTTTAGCGAGCACGGCGCCCCAGAACGGCTCGAGAACCTTGCTGACGATCCCGAGTCCGAGTGCGCCGACGATCGTGCCGGTCAGTTGGCCAACGCCACCGAGCACGACAGTCATGAATGAATCGATGATATAGGTCTGGCCAAGATCAGGTCCAACGTTACCAATCTGCGACAACGCGCAGCCGCCGAGACCGGCGATGCCGGCGCCAAATGCAAACGCATAGCTGTCCACCTGCCAGGTTCGGACGCCGGAACAGGATGCCATGGTTCGATTCTGCGTCGTCGCGCGTATGAAGAGGCCGAGTCGGGTCTTGTTTAATACCAGCCAGGCGACACTGACTACGCATAAGGCGAAAATCATTATCGCAATCCGGTTGAAAGGAAGAATCAGGTTCGGCAGAAGCATTACTCCTCCATTCATCCAGGAAGGATTCGACACCTGGACATTTTGAGCTCCGAATACCATGCGCGTGATCTGGATCAGGATCAGGCTGATGCCGAAGGTGGCCAGCAGCGTTTCCAAGGGGCGCTGATAAAGGAACCGCAAGATCGTCCGCTCCAAGATGAAGCCAGCTGCGGCGGCAGCTAAAAATGATGCCGGTACTGCCGCCACCGGATACCAATCGAAAGCAGTGGACCAATGTTGTTGAAACCACTGCTGAACAAGGTATGTGGCGTATGCGCCGATCATAATGAACTCGCCGTGGGCCATGTTGATCACGCCGATCAATCCGTAGGTGATTGCCAGTCCGAGCGCGGCGAGGAGAAGCACGCTTCCAAGGCTTAGCCCGGCAAAGACGGTGCCTGCCATCTGAATTTTCCATTCATCGAAGTTTAGGTCGCTGATGGCCTTGGCCGCGGCGCTTCTCACGGAAGCATCCTGCTCAATGAAAGTGCCGTCTGGTTTTGCCTGCACCAAGGGCGTCAACAAGCCACGCAATTGTGGATCGCCTCTCCGGCCGATCAGTTGAACCGCTTCGATCCGTTTCTTCGGGTCGGGATCCTGCAGATCTGTGATTGCCCAGAGCTGATCGAGTCTCGCTTTGAGAGCGGGGTTCGTTTCGGTCTGGCGCGCGGCGTCGATGAGCGGCTTTAGGGATGGATCCGCGTGATCGAACAGTGCTTGAATCGCGGCAGCTCGGGTCGCGAGATCGGGTGACTTCAGGTTTAACGCTCCTAAGGCGCCTGCGATCTGTTCGCGAAGAATATTATTAATAGTTACTTCTTGTAGATCGTCCGGCTTCACATCCGCCGGGTTACCGGTGAGCGGATCCAAGTAAGAATGATCAACTTGGATCACGATCCGGCCATCCGAAGCAACGTATGCGTTGCCGTCCCGAACCGCTTCCAGCAGCCGCCGATCCGAAAGGTCGCCAGCCGCAGCGATCCGGGAGATCGCTTCCGCTTTTGAATCAAAGTCGTCTTCTCCAAGCTTCTTCAGATCGTCAGCGGTGAAAGTTCCAGCCGACGCAGTTCGGCTTATAAACAAGACGACTCCAGCGACTGCGCAAAATAGAAGCAGTATCAGAGACAGGGGCCGTCTACGAAAAGCTGGTTGTGGCCACACCGGTTTGAAGTCGCTTCTGTCGAGTTTTTGGATAAAGGACTGTTCTTATTGAGCTTCGCTGTCGATCTCCGCGGTTAACGTGTATCCACGTGTCTCTGGGAGCTTGGTGATCGGCGGTACCCGGTCCGGTTTACTTTCATTACCTGGAATGAACGGACTCCACGGTTGTGCGCGGATCGGCGCTTTCGTTTTCCAGACGATACTGAATTGCCCGTCCGGCCGAATTTCACCGATGAACACCGGCTTATGCAGGTGATGATTGGGGTCCATCTCCAATTCAAACCCGCACGGGGCCGCGAACTTCTGGCCGTACATCGCTTCGATGACCTTGTTCACATCGGTGGTTCCAGCCTTTTCCACGGCTTGCTTCCACATGTGAATTCCAACGTAAGTGGCTTCCATCGGGTCGTTGGTCACTCGTTTGTCGCCACCGGGTAGATTGTGCTCGGCTACGTATGCAGCCCATTCCTTTTTGAAAGCGTCATTTGTCGGGTTCTTTAGCGACATGAAATAGTTCCAAGCAGCCAGATGCCCAACCAGTGGTTTTGTATCGATTCCGCGAAGCTCTTCCTCTCCGACTGAGAAAGCGACAACCGGAACATCCGTTGCTTTCAGACCTTGGTTGCCAAGTTCCTTGTAAAACGGAACGTTTGAATCGCCGTTGATCGTAGAGATAACGGCGGTCTTACCGGCTTGCGCGAACCGTTTGACGTCGTTGACGATCGTTTGGTAATCGGCGTGACCGAAAGGCGTATAGACTTCGGCAATATCGGCGTCGGTCACGCCTTTCGAATGCAGAAACGCACGTAGAATCTTATTCGTGGTTCGCGGATAAACGTAATCTGTTCCCAAGAGAAACCATCGCTTGGCGCCACCGCCAGCTTTGCTCATCAGGTATTCAACAGCCGGAATAGCTTGCTGGTTTGGGGCTGCTCCAGTGTAGAAAACGTTCTTGGACATCTCCTCCCCTTCATACTGAACCGGATAGAAGAGCAGACCGTTTAGTTCTTCAAACACCGGCAGCACAGATTTGCGGGAGACCGAAGTCCAGCAGCCGAAAATTGCTGCGACCTTATCCTGGGTCAGAAGTTGTCGCGCTTTTTCCGCGAACAGAGGCCAGTTTGATGCCGGGTCCACAACAACCGGCTCGATCTTGCGACCCATCACACCGCCGGACTTGTTGATTTCTTCGAAGGTCATCAAAGCGACATCTTTCAGCGATGTCTCAGAGATGGCCATCGTTCCCGACAACGAATGGAGTACGCCGACTTTGATCGGTTCTTGAGATTCCCCACGGCTGATGTGTGCCGGATAACAAAGGGCAACGGATGCGGCGGCCGCAAGGAGGGGTCGAATCAGATGACTATTCATGGGATTTCTTATGGGCGAACAACGGAAGTGCTGGGGGCCCAACGGTACAAAGCAAGTGATATGCCAAAACAACTGCTGTTAGATCTCACCTTGGGGATATCGATCTTTGCACGGCGCCCGACGCAGTGCGGATGAGCAAATATCGACATCGGTTTGTGCCGCAAGTATCGCCCTGTCTGTTTTTGATCAACCCGCCAACTACAAGAGGAGACCTATTGCCTGGGGGCTCACCCGGATATGGCTGGTCAACGTCGAGCTTCCAGCTCGACGTTGACTGGGTCCGGGCAGTATCGGCATCCACTCCAAGAACAATCGGAGAAATCAATGTACGAATAAAAATCATCGATTTCTGAAATTCGGTTTGACGGGCTAGCTTGCCCGCATGAAAAAATCAATTGCTGTCACGTTGTTCGCTCTGGTTAGCCTTGTAAATCTCTCGACTGCTATGGTTGTAATCCATCGCCATCACGGCAGAACTGCCGTCACTATCACAAACCCGACCTCTGCAATGCTTGTGCCGGTAGATCTAGATGCGTATCTGGGCGCGAAATAAGCAAAAACGGGTTGCGGTTCTTAGCCGCCGCCGAGACCAAAGGTACGAGCCGGGCTGAGAGTTTCCGCGATTGACAGCGACCCATTCGTGGCTTTCATAAGCCGCTTAGTATCACGGTACCTTTCCAGTAGGGTGGCTGTGTGCTATGATAGACCAGTACGTAGTATATGGCACAATTAGATCCAAGGTCCTCGAAGGACAAGAATTCCCGCAATTTCGGGGGAGATAACAACAACTTTAACTGGCGAGGGATTCTTCTATTCGCATTTGCGATCGCGTTGCTGGGCGGATTTCTCTTTTCACGCAGCGGTAGCTACGGCAACCTCGAAGAAATCACTTTTCCTGACTTCCAAAAGTACATGGAGGCCGGGCGGATCAGCAAAGAAAAGCCGTTACAGCTGATCGTCACCGAAGGGCGCGCAACTCAGACGCTCCGCGGCTATTACGAGCCGGGCAAGAAACCATCTGCTGCGCCGGGCGCTCCGGACCAATTCAAAACGACGGTTTTCATTGAGTATAACCGGGACCTGAAGTCCGACCTGCAATCTCGAGGGTACCAGGTCGATATCCGTGCCGACTCGGATGTAGTCATTCCGGCGCTGCTGAATGTGACCCCGGTATTTCTGCTTTTGCTTTTGATTTATTTCTTTTTTCGTCAACAAATTCGGAACGCCGGCAAAGGGGCGTTAAATTTTGGAAAGAGCAAGGCTCGGATGCTGGCCCGCGACCGTAACCGTGTGACCTTCCGGGACGTCGCTGGTGTAGAAGAGGCGAAAGAAGAGGTCCAGGAGATCGTAGACTTCCTCAAAGATCCCAAGAAGTTTCAGAAGCTTGGAGGGCGGATTCCAAAAGGAGTTCTGATGGTTGGACCTCCGGGAACCGGAAAAACGCTTTTGGCTCGCGCAATCGCCGGGGAAGCGGACGTGCCGTTCTTCAGTATTAGCGGATCCGACTTCGTTGAGATGTTCGTCGGCGTGGGCGCATCGCGTGTGCGCGACATGTTTGAACAGGGCAAGAAGTCGGCGCCCTGCATTATCTTTATTGATGAGATCGACGCTGTGGGACGCCATCGCGGACATGGTTTGGGCGGCGGCCATGACGAGCGTGAGCAGACGTTGAATGCGTTGCTGGTGGAGATGGACGGATTCGACACCCAGGAGGGCGTTATCATCATCGCCGCTACAAACCGGCCAGACGTTTTGGATCCTGCCTTGTTGCGGCCTGGACGTTTCGACCGGCAGATCACGGTGAATTTGCCGGATGTTAAGGGGCGCGAGGAGATTCTTCGGGTGCATTCGAAGCGAGTAAAATTGGCTGAGGGTGTTGATCTGGCGGTGGTGGCACGAGGGACTCCCGGCTATTCCGGAGCCGAGCTGGCGAATGTGATTAATGAAGCGGCACTGTTAGCTGCGCGTCGCGGGCTGAAGGCTATTACGATGGCTGAAATGGAGGAAGCGCGTGACAAGGTGCGATGGGGTAAAGAGCGCCGAAGCTTAGCGATCAGCGAAAAAGAGAAAGAGAACACTGCCTATCACGAAGCTGGGCATGCACTCTTGTGCGAGGTGCTCGAATATACCGATCCACTGCACAAGGTCACAATTATCCCGCGCGGCCCGTCGCTCGGTTCAACGATGTATTTGCCGGTGGAAGATAAGTACACCAATCGCAAAAACGAGCTGTTGGATCGGCTGGTTGTGATTATGGGTGGGCGGGTGGCTGAAGAGATCGTTTTTGGCGATGTTACAAACGGCGCCAGCAGCGATATTCGCATGGCGACCGGCTTGGCGCGGAAGATGATCTGCGAGTGGGGGATGAGCGAGCGGCTGGGGATGGTCGAATATGGCGAGCACGAAGATTACGTTTTTCTAGGACGAGATATTTCAAGAGCTCGCGCTTACAGCGAAGCGACTGCGCAAGAGATCGACCGCGAGGTCAAGCGCCTGTGCGACGATGCGTATCAACGCGCGATGAAAGTTCTGACCCAGCGTAAGGACGTACTGATTGCAATCGCCAAAGCCTTGCTCGAGTACGAGACCCTGGATGGAAGCCAGATCCGCGAGATCATTAACAACGGCCGGTTGATCAATCCTCCGCCTCCGATTGCTCCGCAGAAGAAAGAGGAGCAACCAGAACCAGCAAAAGCGGAGCAGCCTGTTGGCGGTCTGACCGAAGCCCCCATCTGAGCCGCGAAAGCTTTCGGGGCTGTTATCGGTTTTCGGTTATTCGGTTTCGGTTTATGGAGGGCGGCGCTCCCTCCCTGGGCTAGACTTCGGCCGGACACCAGCTGTCGCCGCATCTAACGGTGGACAGTTGACGGAAGACGGTCGACGGTTAACCGCGCGCTGAAGGCGCGCGATTTGAACCCTCAACCACTGAAATAGTCACCATGACCAAAATTGGAATTAACGGCTTTGGAAGGATCGGCCGCCTGGTATTCCGGGCCCTCGTTGAGCAGGGATTGCTCGGCAAAGAAATCGACGTTGTCGCTCTGAACGATATCGTCCCGGCCGATAACCTGGCCTATCTGTTGCGATATGATTCGACTCAAGGCCGGTTCCAGGGAGAAGTTTACAGCGATAAATCAAAACCCGATTTGGCCGAGGACGACACCCTGGTAGTCAATGGTCATCGAATTAAATGCCTCGCTGTTACTCAAGGGCCGGCAGCTCTGCCTTGGGAGGAATTGGGCTGCGAAATCGTTATTGAGTCGACCGGACTTTTTACGGATGCCCAAAAAGCGAAAGGGCATCTGGTTGCAGGCGCTAAGAAGGTTATTATTTCGGCTCCTGCCAAGGGTGAAGACATCACGATCGTGATGGGTGTAAACCATGAAAAATACGATCGGTCCCAGCATAACATCATTTCAAACGCCAGCTGTACCACCAATTGCCTCGCCCCTGTTGTCCACGTTTTGTTGAAAGAAGGGATCGGCGTTGAAGAAGGGCTGATGACCACTATCCACAGTTACACTGCAACCCAGAAGACAGTGGATGGCCCCTCAAAGAAGGATTGGAAAGGAGGGCGCTCTGCGGCCATCAACATTATTCCTTCGACCACTGGAGCGGCGAAGGCGGTCGGCCTCGCTATTCCGGAAGTGAAAGGCAAGCTTACCGGCATGTCGTTTCGCGTACCAACCCCGACAGTCTCCGTCGTCGATCTAACTGTGCGCACGGTCAAAGAGACCAGTTACAAAGAAATTTGTGCCAAGATGAAAGCAGCCAGCGAGACCTATTTAAAGGGAATCCTGGCGTACACAGAGGATGAAGTTGTTTCGACCGACTTTATTCACGACCCGCATTCCAGCATTTTCGATTCGGGCGCGGGGATCGAACTGAATAAGCGCTTCTTTAAATTGGTAAGTTGGTACGATAATGAATGGGGTTACTCCTACCGTTGCGTCGACTTGCTGAAATACATCATTTAACTCTCTTCTGTGGCGTGGCAGGGCTTGGGCCCGATATCCGCTACGAAAGAGAACACAACCTATGGCCAAGTTATCGGTTCGCGATCTGGACGTAAAAGGCCGTCGAGTTTTGACCCGGGTTGACTTCAATGTGCCGACTGAAGAAGTCGATGGGAAAATACGGATAACCGACGATACCCGAATCAGGGAAAGCCTGCCGACGATCGAACTCTTGCGGAGTAAAGGCGCGAAAGTAATTCTGCTGGCGCATTTCGGCAGGCCGAAAGGAAAACCCGATCCAAAGTACTCGTTAAAGCCTGTGGCCGATCATCTCGCGCAGATGATCCCGCCGCCGGTGGAGTTTTCTGCGGAGGTCGTTGGCCCGCACGTAGAAGCTGCGTCTCGGGCGCTGCCAGAGGGAGGAGTTCTTCTGGTTGAGAACGTTCGTTATTTTAAGGAAGAAGAAGCGAACGATCCCGGGTTTGCGGAGCGCCTTGCGAGGTTAGGGGACATTTACGTTAACGATGCATTCGGGGCGGCCCATCGGGCGCACGCGAGCACTGCGGGTGTGGCAAAATTTTTACCACAGGCGGCAATGGGACTTCTGATGGAGCGCGAGTTGCAGTACCTCAGAGATGAACTGGCGAAACCGGCGCCTCCATTCTTGGTGCTGTTGGGTGGCGCCAAGGTTTCCGACAAGATCGATGTGATCAAAGCTCTGATGGAGAAAGCGCAGGTCTTCCTGATCGGCGGTGCGATGGCTAACACTTTCTATAAAGCGATCGGCATACCTACCGGCGGCAGTCGAGTGGAGGCGGATAAAGTAGGATTAGCCAAAGAAATTCTGGAGCTGGCAAAACAAAAAGGGGTGAAATTCCTGTTACCGATCGACAGCATCGAGACCCAGGAGGTCAAGGCCGGCGCTCCATCCAGGAACACCGAATTGCTCTCGCCTGAGCACGGAATCAGCGAAGGTTGGCTGGCGGTGGACATCGGCCGGGAAACCGTCACTCGATTCAAAACTGAGATTAAAACGGCCAAAACGGTTCTTTGGAATGGCCCGATGGGTGTGTTCGAGATTCCGGATTTCGCCAACGGAACGCGGGAACTGGCTTTGGCTTTAGCAGAATCGAGTTCGACAACGATTATAGGTGGTGGCGATTCTGTGACTGCTGTAAAGCAATTTGGGCTGGCCGATCGGATGACATTCATTTCCACAGGAGGTGGCGCTTCGCTGGAGCTTTTGGAAGGGAAAGAGTTGCCTGGAATCGCCGCATTGACGAACAAATAGGACGACTATGCGAAAGAAGATTCTGGCGGCTAACTGGAAAATGAACCTGACTCAAACCGAGGCCGAATCCTATCTGGAGTCTTTCTTACCGGAAATGCGAGCAGTGAACGACGTGGAGGTCGTGATTATTCCTCCGTTCACGGCAATTGCTACCCTGACCGCGTTTTCAGAAAAGCTGCAATCCGTGCGTATCGGGGCTCAGAACATGCACTGGGAGAAAAGTGGCGCCTACACGGGTGAGATCAGCCCCACAATGTTGAGAGCTCTCTTTGTAAAGTACGTCGTCCTTGGTCATAGTGAACGACGGACACTGTTTGGAGAAACAGATGAGATCGTTAATCGCAAGATCAAAGCGGCTCTGGATGCAGGTCTTCGGCCGATTTTCTGTATAGGCGAGACGTTGCGAGAGAGGGACGCTGGGCAAGTCGAGCAAGTGCTCGAAAGACAATTACGCGCCGGGTTGAATGGAGTTGGAAAGAAAGATTTTACGGAAGTGATTGTGGCTTACGAGCCGATCTGGGCGATCGGAACAGGCCGGACCGCCAGTCCCGAACAAGCCGAAGAGGCGCATCTGTTCGTTCGCTCGATTCTGGCCAAGCTGGCTGACAAGCCAACTGCCGACAGAATACGTATTCAATATGGAGGCAGCGTTAAGCCGGAGAACGCTGAAGAACTGATGCGGCAAAAGAACATCGATGGCGCCTTGGTTGGCGGTGCCAGTCTCGATCCGCGAATTTTTGCAGATATCATCCGCTCTGCCGAAGCGGCGCTGGTTTGATGGCGGTGCGAACTAAGCCCCGTCTTCTGTCGACGGTCGACATTCCGGCCGAAAGATCGTCTCGAGGGATCCGAACAGATCAAGATACTGTTCCAGGTATCGTGTCAGCAGGAATCGTTCAGCGACTGTCGCGCGAGTCCGATGCCCTTCGTTGCAGAGTATAGTCAAAAAAACAACTTGCCAATACAATACGTTCGTACGTATTGATTACAGATGAGCCAACACTCGCTTCGTGAAGATATCTTGAATGCCGGCCTGAAAGTGATGTTTCGTTCCGGTTACCATGGGGCGAGCGTACGGGATATCTGCGCTACCGCTGGTGCTCCGCTCGGTTCCTTTACCAATCACTTCCGTTCAAAGGAAGCCTTCGCCCAGGAAGTCCTCGATCGATACTTTGCCCATACTAAGACTCTGGTCGGCCAGGCGCTGAACAACAAATCGCTTACACCTCGGCAGCGGTTGAAACGCTATCTTGATATAATTAGCAACACGCTGGAAGGCGCGAAATGGAACCGGGGGTGTCTGATCGGCGATTTCAGCCTTGAGGCCAGTCTTCAAAGCAGGCTCTTGCGTAAGCGGCTCGAAGAGATCTTTTGCGAATGGCGCACGCCATTCGCCCGGTGCATCGCGGAGGCTCAGGCGGCAGGAGAGATCGATTCCAAATTCGAACCGGTTGATCTGGCGGAGCTTTTGCTGGCCTCATGGGAAGG
The DNA here is from genome assembly GCA_046727075.1 of bacterium. GTDB lineage: Bacteria > Verrucomicrobiota > Verrucomicrobiia > Chthoniobacterales > JAFAMB01 > JBKPBY01. Next base: position 15,329 of record JBKPBY010000037.1, read on the forward strand.
CGCGATTCTGCGCATGAAGGTCGAGCGGGGACCGGCCGCCCTCGATCGTTTTAAGAACATCATTTTTGAAACCGTCTTCAGAAACGAAAAACAGAAAAATAAAAACGAAGAACAAAAGAAGAAAAGATGACTGCGCTCGCCGCCCCAGCACTCAATAAGCTCGCTGTTTTGGATTCGGTCATGGCCTACCGACACGCGGGCAGTCCAAATTCACCCACCGTGCTTTTTCTGCACGGAAATCCGACCTCGTCGTACATCTGGCGGAATATCATTCCGCTGGTTGAGCCTGTAGGCCACTGCATCGCGCCTGATCTTATCGGGTTCGGTCAATCGGGCAAACCCGATATTGAATATCGGTTTTTCGACCACGTCCGCTACCTCGATGCCTTTCTCGATAAAGCGGGTATCTCGTCTGCCTACATTGTGGCGCAAGATTGGGGAACGGCGCTGGCGTTTCACTTGGCAGCGCGCAGGCCGGAGTTCGTTCGCGCTCTTGCATTCATGGAGTTCATCCGTCCGATGCCAACCTGGGATGAATTTCACCCTTCTGCAGTCGGGACGTTCAAGGACTTTAGAACGCCAGGTGTTGGTGAGAAGATGATTCTGGATGAGAACGCATTCGTGGAACGAGTGCTACCTGAAGCAACTGTTCGGAAGCTGACCGAAGAGGAGATGACGGTCTATCGTGCGCCGTTTCCCACTCGCGAGTCACGCCGGCCTGCGTGGCGTTTCCCGAATGATCTGCCGATCGCCGGACAACCAGCGGATGTGTATTCGGTGATCGAGGAAGCACACCGCGCGTTGGCGCAGTCCTCTTATCCGAAGCTGCTTTTCGTTGGAGATCCCGGAGCGCTGGTGTCGCCAGCCTTCGCTGAGAGTTTTGCCAGCGGACTGAAGAGCTGCCGGTCGGTGCACATTGGTCCCGGCATTCATTACCTCCAAGAGGACAATCCCGAAGCCATTGGTTCCGCCCTGCACGAGTGGTTAAGCGAATTGGAAGCTGCCGCCGGTTCCTGAGCGAGCTCGTTCCCACACCATTTGGCGAAACTCGCACAGCCATTGTATAGATATAGTCTGCGCTTTTGCAGCGGTAGGCTCCGATTTAACGCGCGCGTCTGAGCAACAATTCGCGGCTCGCTTTCGAGGAGCCTGGAACTGCGACGACCGGAAGAAGACATGATAACTGCCCTCTACATAGCTGCAGGTATCATCATGGCTGTCGCGAGCCTCTATTTCGCCTGGCGAAACAGGGACTTTCGCAAATTTCTGGCAGGCGCGTTCTTCGTGTCATCGGGGATTTTGTTCTATCTTTATCTCGCCGGTGTTTCAGTGCCTCTGTTGGGAACAAGTTTTGTCGAAACACCTCAAATCAGCGGTGGCCGCTCCATCGTCCATTTCATCCTCTTCTTGCTCTGTTTGTATTTTGGCTTCATCTGGAAGCCGGAGGCTCCCGAGAAATGAGGATTGGCCGCAGGTTTTCGAGCAGCTCTTCAACGCCGGCGACCTCGACGCGGTCATCGCTCTGTACGACCCGGAGGCCCGTTTCGTGACTCGGTCAAGCGAAACGCTGGCCGGCCGTGACGATTTGGAAGGCGATCGAGGTCTTGCGGCGCCAGACCGATGGCGCTTGGAAGCAGATCATAGGCGACCCCAATGGACGCGGATGAAATTGCCTGGCAAACCTAAGAACAAAGTTTTCCAAAGGGGTTAAGAATTAGCGGAGCCCCGCCTGGGCCGGCGGACGGCTCTCAATTTGCCGCTGCTCCCGCCTCCGCAGAAGAACTGGTCGCCGCCATCGGACTCGAGCCCTGACACGCCGACTCCAGGGGGCATCTGGAGGCTCTCCAGGACCTCTCCCGTTTGCGGATCGACGCGCCTCAAATCGCTCTCGTCACCTTCCCAGGTGCCGTGCCAGAGCTGTCCCTCGATCCAGCTGACCCCAGTGACGAAGCGGTTGGAATCGATGGTGCGAAGAATCGCTCCTGTTTGCGGATCGAGTTGATGGATTTTCTGACCCTGGCCTACCCAGAGTTTTCCTTCGGCCCACGCGAGCCCCGTACAGCAGCCGCCGCCGCCGGGCGCCGGGATCGTGGCGAGCACACGGCCGGTTTTGCGATCGATCTTTTGAATGCGATCATCGGCGATTTGGAACAAATGGTGGCCGTCGAAGGCCGTTCCTGCATCCGCGGGAACATCAATTGAGCGCACTATATTCCCGCTTACCGGATCGAGGGCGTTCAGCTTGTCGTCAGAAGCAAACCAGACGTACTGACCGTCGTATGTAACGCCATGCACGCGCTGGACTCCCTGGAAGAGCCCGTACTCACGGACGATCTCGGCTGCTGATAGATTCATGTGTCTATCCTAATCGGGGTTAGCGGAGCGGGGAGTAGCAAGGTCGTCGCGAATCCCGGAGTGGGCAAGGTCACCCAGCGACGCGCTCGTCCGCGACCAAACGACTGCACTTTGCCTGCTGCTGCAAGCGAATCAAGCGCCCGCTGCACAGTACGCTGGCTGGCTCCGAGCGCAAGCGCCAGGGCTGAGCTCGACCACGATTCGCCGTCGGCGAGAAAAGCGAGCAACGCGGCGTGCTCCTCTTCGGCTGGCGGAGCCAGCACAACGACCTGGCGCGTGTGGCGTGCTGCCAGCGCAAACCCTCGCTTGGTCGCGCTCACGTCGGCGAGGGCGCGAAGCACCTTACGCAGCCGCCCGACTTCGACTCGTAACCGCGCGCGGTGCGAGTCATCGACGCGCTTGGCTCGGAATGCTCGCGCAAGGAGCGTGCTCCTCGGTGCGTCTTCGGGCCAAGCCTCACCCAGCGCGCGGGCGAGCGCGAACAACACCGGACGCCTTGCCAGCGGGACCACCTTGCCCGCGTTACGTACGACATGGCGGCACGCGTCCACGATGAACGTGCTCGACGCCAGCAACGCTTCAACCTCTTCGAGCAGCAGAAGCCGCTCCTGACCGCGCTCAATCAGGCGCGCAGCCGGCTGGTTCAGGACGAGGGATGCACTTTCCACCTCGGCCGTCAAAGCAGGTATACCTGCTTGGCGCGCGGCGCGCTCGGCTCGGGCGAGCGCAGCGCGCGCCTTCTTCGTCTGGAGGCGTCGCATCGCGATCCCCGCGACAACCAGCTCGTAGGCAGCTCTCGACGCGGGCGGGAAAGGCGCGGGGTCGAGCTCGGCGAGCTTGCCCTCGGCCTTGTCGAGGCGCCCGATCAGGAGGAGGTGTCGAACCTCGAGATATTGCGCAAAGGCGGCGTTCGCTCGGTCACCCTGCTCTTCGAGTGTCGCGCGCGCTGCCTCGAGCGGTTTCGCGGGCCAACCCAGGTCACGCGAGACGATCGCGATCTCTGCCTCGGCGACAACGCATCTGGCGCGAGCCACGACTTCTTTCGGACCGAAGGCGCGCGCAGCGCTTCGCACGAGAGCTTTGGCTCGTGGGAGATCACCGAGCCGCGCCATCGCGATGCCTCGAAGCGCAAGCGCGGGAGCGTCGTCGCGCAAGGCGACCCAATTCAGCGCTTCGAGGGGGTCACCCGCTGCGAGCGCACGCGCTGCGGCTGCGATCAGAGGGTCCAACTGAATCCCGTCAAACTTGTCACTCCCATCATTCAATGCCCGATACTAATCTATCTCATGATCACCAACCACCATATCGTATCGAGAACTGAACGACCGACGAACCACATCCAATGGAGAAAAGCACAATGACGAAGCACATTACTGGAACACGTGAAAAGTGGCTGGCAGCGCGGCTTGAGCTGCTGAAGGCGGAGAAGGAGCTAACGCGGCGCAGCGACGAACTGGCGCGACTGCGTCAGGAGCTGCCGTGGGTCCGCGTTGACAAGCAATACCGATTCGAAACCGATGAAGGAAGCGCTATGCTGGCAGACCTCTTCAGGGGGCGCTCGCAGCTCCTGGTCTATCACTTCATGTTCGGACCCGACTACCAGGCGGGGTGTGCGACCTGCTCGACCATTGCCGACGGCTTCAACGGCTTCGCGATCCACTTGGCGAACCATGATGTGATGCTCTGGGCGGTGTCGCTGGCACCGCTGGCAAAGTTGCAGGCGTACAAGCGGCGGATGGGGTGGACGTTTCCCTGGGCGTCCTCACTCGACAGCGACTTCAACTTCGACTTTGACGTCTCGGTCACCGAGGAGCAACAGCGGGATGGAGACGTCGAGTATAACTACCGGCGCGGCGGCCATGCGTTCGACGCGACAGAGGTCCCGGAGCCGGTCGCCCAGAATGCCGCCATGGCCGGAACCGATGTAGCCACGTACACGCGCGAGAGGCCGGGCATGAGCGCGTTCGTGCTCGAGGACGGCGTTGTCTATTACACCTATTCCACCTACGCGCGCGGACTGGATGGTCTCTGGGGCATGTACCAATGGCTCGACCGCGCTCCGATGGGGCGCAATGAGAGAGGTGTCTGGTGGCTTCGCCACGATGAATACGGAAAACGGTGAGCAAGCGAAATAGAAATTATGACTAAGACAGAACTAAAAAACCACAAGATCGTTTCGGCCAATGAGTGGTTCGAGGCACGAAAACAGCTTTTGATCCAGGAAAAGGAGTTTACTCGTCTACGCGATCAATTGAGCCGGAAGCGCCGGGAGTTGCCGTGGGCCAAGGTAGAGAAAGATTATGTTTTTGACGGGCCAGATGGAAAGATGACCCTGGCGGAGCTGTTTGAGGGTCGAAGCCAACTAGTAGTCTATCATTTCATGTTTGCGCCGGATTGGGAACGGCCTTGCCGTAGTTGTTCCTTCTGGACTGATAGCTTCAACGCGGTCGTTACTCATCTGAATCATCGCGATGTGACCTTCGTAGCCATTTCTCGGGCGCCGTCGGAAAAGTTAGAGGCGTTTAAACGGCGAATGGGTTGGAATTTCAAGTGGCTATCGTCCGGCAACAATGAATTCAACTATGACTATAATGTTTCGTTTACGCCTGAAGCGCTGAAGGGCGAGGCTGAGTACAACTATGGTAAGCTCGCAGATTTCGCTCAGCAAAACGATCTGAGCGAAACAGACGTGTCCGATTTGCCCGGGGTGAGCGTTTTCTACAAGGATGCAGGCGGAAACATCTATCACACTTATTCGGCCTACGCCCGCGGCATCGACATTCTGAACACTGCATATAATTATCTCGATTTGGTTCCCAAGGGACGCGACGAAGCCGAGCTGGAATGGCCGATGGCCTGGGTGCGTTTTCACGATGAGTACAACGAGTAAGGCCGACGTTACAATGCTCGACCCATCATCGTGTGTCGCTCGGAAATCCCCGTCCGGATCGCTGCGAGAAGCGTTGCGGGTAGGTATGTGGATTTGCGAGCGATCCAGGCTAGCTTTCTTCGGGATTTCAACGCTGATATTCGTCGTCAGCACGACGGCGACGATCCTCTGGTGCGCGTCGATGTCGGCGATGGGCGAGATGCCGATGCCCGGCGGCTGGACGATGTCGATGGCGTGGATGCCGATGCCTGGACAGACTTGGGCAAACGCTGGCGCGTCCTTCCTCGGCATGTGGGTCGCGATGATGGTAGCGATGATGATGCCATGCTTGGTGCCAGTGCTGTGGCGCTACCGCCAGGCTGTTGCCTGGACAGGCGAGACACGCCTGAGTCTGCTGACTGCGTTGGTAGGCGTCGGGTACTTCTTCGTGTGGACCCTGTTTGGAATAGCGGCGTTCCCATTGGGTGTCGCATTGGCGGCGATCGAGATGCAGCTGCCAGAGCTGGCGCGCACCGTTCCGGTGGCGGTGGGTGTGATTGTCGTGTTCGCCGGCGCGCTCCAGTTCAGCGCTTGGAAGGCGCACCACCTTGCCTATTGTCGCGGGTCACCAGGTCCCAGCTGTAGGTTGCCGGCGAACGCCGATACGGCCTGGCGACATGGCTTGCGCCTCGGCCTTCATTGCGGCTACTGCTGTGCCGGCCTCATGGCGGTGCTGCTGGTCATTGGAGTCATGGACCTGCGCGCGATGGCTATCGTGATGGCAGCCATCACCGTTGAACGTCTCGCACCGGCTGGTGAACGCGTCGCGCGAGCCATCGGAGCCGTCGTTGTTGCAGCAGGGTTGTTCCTCATCGCGCGAGCCGCCGGGCTCGCATGACGCATCGCGGTCGGGTAAAACGACCGCCTCGCTCTCATTGCGTCTCAGATTGATTGCGGTTACCTAAGATCTCCACAAACCGTCTCCGTCCGCAGCGCCAGAAGCGTCTCAGGGTTTGTGTTATGTCTGTTACGATCGAAACGGCCCTGCCTGGAAGGATTGTTGCCCAGCTTCCCTTTTAGGCGAAACTGTCCACTGGACGCGTTAGCTGAAATCAAGCCACTATGAAAGACGAAGCAAAAGATCAATCGGTGTTCAAAGTTATTCAGCAGCTCGCCGCGGAGGAGCACCAGTTGTATACGCACGAAGCTCTCACTGATACCGATCGTGAGCGGCTAGCAAAGATCAATGTCGAACTAGATCAGTGCTGGGATTTGTTGCGGCAGCGTCAAGCCTTGCGAGATGCCGGACGCAATCCAGACGAGGCGCGCGTGCGGCCACCGGAAATCGTCGAAGGCTACGAGCAGTGAGGTAGGCTCGATAAACGAAGCCGGTTCGAAAACTCGCAGGTCGGAGCCAAGTGTATGCGAATCAAGGCTAACATCGAGCTCGACGCCGGCGATAAATCGTTTGCCACCGGCCTGCTGCCCGAGCTTATTTCGGCCCTCCGCCGATGCCGCCCAGGCGATCTGCTGGAGGTTATCAGCAGTGATTCAGGTCTTGGTACTGATCTTGAAGCCTGGTGTCGCTTTACGCGTAACAGCTTAGTCGATGCGGCGGTGGAGGCTGGCCGTAACCGGTGGGTGATTCGGCGTGGGGAGGCGCCTTCCAATACCGACTCCGATCGGCCTATCGGTTCGCGCCTTTGGCTCTACACGAATTTCGACTGTAACCTGCACTGTGACTATTGCTGCGTCCGTTCATCGCCCAAAGCTCCCCGGCGGGAGCTTGGCCTGGCACGTGTACAGCGGATTGCCAATGAAGCGGTCCAACTCGGTGTCAGCGAAATTTTTGTGACCGGTGGTGAACCTTTTTTGCTCTCCGACATCGGTGAGATC
>JBKPBY010000038.1:0-33790 GCA_046727075.1 bacterium
TCGAGACAAGCTCTATAGCGCCGCTCTACAACTCACCTTTTGTTTCCTCCGAAAACGCTTCCACCCCGCTTCGAATCGACGGAAAGAGATTCGATTCTCCTATTTGTTTCACCAGACCGGCTCGATCGAGGATAGCAAGCGCCAGACGACGGACTCGGCAAAGCTTAAGACCAATCCCGCGTTTGACGAGATAGTTCCGAACCTCATCAAGCGCATCGGCGCCGGAAACGTCGATGATGGCTGAGGTCTCAAAGTCGAGCAGGACGCAGTGAATCTGTTCCTTCGATTCTTTGAGCAAGCGTAGGAGTCGCACCTTGAAGTAGTCTGCGTTAAAAAACAGGAGCGACGCGTCGTACCGATAGATCAAAAGACCGGGAATTGTAGTCGCGTCCGGGTGCTTGGAGATGTCGTTGTAACCATCAAGGCCCGGGACCTTCCCGAGCACTGCATCGGTTGGCCGCGAAGTCTGGCCTAGCAAATGTATTACAGCCAGGAGTACTGCCAAGGAGATTCCTTGGAGGATACCGAACGAGAGGACGCTGAGCGTCGTAACCACTGATAGCCAAAACTCCGTTTTGCTGATCGAGTAATAGCGACGCAAAGAACCGAAATCGAGCAGGCGCAAAGCGGATACTACCAGAACCGCTCCTAGCGCGGCTTGCGGAATAAATCCAAGAGACGCGGTCCCAAAAATCAGAACCGCCGCGATCACACATGCGGCAACCAGGTTAGTTAATTGGGTCTTACCGCCAACTGATATTGCAACTGCGGTCTGCGATGTGGAACTGCTAACCATAAACCCGCGCGAGAGCGCAGTAGCTAGATCGGCCATACCCAGAGCAAACAAATCCTGATTGGTATTCGTTTCGTAGTGGCCCTGTTTCGCAAACGTTCTTCCGGAAAGAATCAGATTGCAGTAGCTCACCAGCAGAATGCCTAGCGCTCCCGGAACGATCATTTCCCATTCCCGCAGCTTCAGGTTCGGTATCAATGGAGGAGCGAAACCTGAAGGGAGCCCACCCAGAACAGAGATACCCATCGCTTCGAAATGAAAAAGAAACGCAGCACCAGCCGCTCCGACTACCGCAATGAGAATTGACGGCAACCGTGGCGCGAACCTTTTCAACAGTAACAAAAAAACGACTAGCGACAGCCCGACAGTTGTAGTCGGGGGATGCAGGTGAGGGATTTTTCGCAACGTTTCCCATAGCATCGGCCAGAATCTGGAAGCATGGAGCTTGAGCCCGAAAATCTTGTGCAGCTGGCTCAACATGATGTTTAGAGCGACGCCGTTGAGAAAGCCCGTAAGAATTGGTTCGGAGAGGAAGTCAGCAATGAAGCCGAGACGCATGAACCTGCCGATAAAGCAGGCGATCGCCGCCACAACGGCCACCGCAGCCGACAGCTCCGCGTAGCGCTGATCTCCGGCCGTTGCCAATGGCGCAAGAGTCGCCGCAAGCATTGCACAGGTGGCTGAATCGGGGCCCACCATCAGCTGGCGAGATGATCCAAACAAGACGTAAGCGACTAGGGGAAGGCAACAGGTATACAGCCCAGTTATCGGGGGCAGGCCGGCGAGTTGCGCGTAGGCTACAGCCGTTGGGATTTGAACTGCAGCCGCAGACAACCCCGCCTTCAGGTCATTTGCGATCCACCTCCGATCATACGTCGCCACGGTCTGGAACAGAGGAATCCAATGCGACGCCTTCGAAGCAAAATTGACCATCAGCGTAGCTCTTGCATCAGCCCTGCCGATCCTCTGATCGGATTGACGCCAGGTCGGGGTCGGTCTTCGCCAGAGGTGCAAATTCGCGGTCCAACTCAATTGCCCGTGTTAAACGAACCTTCGCTTCATCCAGTTCGCCGAGCTGAGCCGCGTAACAGGCAAGATTGAAATGTATGGCTGCACAATTCTCAAATTTCTCGACAGCGGATTGTAGAACCTCCCGGGCCAGCGCTAAGCCGCAGGCGCGACGCATTGCATAAGCCAAAGCAATCGCCCAATTTGGTTCATACGGTTCAAGTTCTGTCAGACGTTGCGCGACAGAGAGAGCCTCCGCCCACTTATGCCAGTGTTGATATAACTCTAACCAACTGGCCAGGACCACGGTGGTCTCTTTGATCTCGACCGGCAGCGATTCGAGTTCGTCAACCGCCTCTTGATATAATCCGAGCTCAGAGAGTCCGCTGGCGGCTAACAACTGTCTTTGCGCTTGAGGATCAAGGGTAACGTCTTGCACTTTCTAGATCCAGGTACCATCGGGCAGAACAGCATTTTTCGGGATAACTACCACGCCGTCTCGGATATAGTAGTTCTCGCTATCGACATTCGGCGCCTTGCCATCTGGCGTGATCACAACATTTTCGCCGATTCGCGCGTTCTTATCGATAATCGCTCGGTCCACAACCGAATTTCTTCCAATGCCGATTGGCGGAACATTACGATCGGTCCGCTCGGCCAGCTCTTCATAGAAATCGGCCCCCATAATTACCGAATTACGAATTGTGGCTCCGCTTTCAATGATGCTGCGGACACCAACAATCGCTCGATCAATGTGCGCATCAGAAATGATGCATCCATCCGCGATAATCGCACGCCGGACCGTTGCGGCGTTGATCTTACTGGCGGGTAGAAATCGCGGATGCGTATAGATCGGCGCCAGCCGGTCGAAAAAATTATACGGAGGCAGAGCATCGGTTAATGCGAGGTTCGCTTCGAAAAATGCGCGAATAGTTCCGATATCTTCCCAGTAACCTTTGAAAATGTATACCATCACTTTGTACTGCTGGAGCCCACCCGGGATGATGTGTTTGCCGAAGTCGTCCTGGTCTCCCGCCAGGCACTTGATGAGTACATCTCGGTTAAAAACGTAGATGCCCATGGAGCCTTGGAACAGGTCGGAATCGGCCGGTAAATCTAAGGTTTTGAGCAGTTCAGGCGGAATCTTGAGCTCATCGAGCAACTTGGGATCCTTCGGTTTCTCTTCGAACCGTACGATGTGCCGATTGGCATCGCTGTGCATGATGCCAAACCCCGACGCTGCTGTGCGATCCACCGGCGTGGTGGCCAGCGTAATATCGGCGCCGCTCTCAACGTGTTGTTGCATGAGCACCGAATAATCCATCCGATAAAGCTGGTCGCCGCTGAGTATCAGATAGTACTCGTAGGGACCTTCGAGAAAATATCGGAGGTTTTGCCGAACTGCATCGGCGGTCCCCTGATACCAGCGCGCGCCTTCCGTGGTCTGTTGAGCGGCTAATATCTCGACGAAGTTTGGTGAGAAGTTATCAAACTTGTAGCTGGCGGTGATGTGACGATGCAACGACATGCTGTTGAACTGAGTCAAGACGTAGACCTGGCGAAAGCCGGAGTTCAGACAATTGCTGATCGGAATATCGACCAGGCGATATTTTCCTGCTAAAGGGACCGCTGGTTTTGCCCGATCTTTAGTTAAAGGGAAGAGGCGCGTACCCGCACCGCCCCCCATTACGATAGCGAGGGTCTTGTTTTGGAGAGAGATTGCGTCCATAATCCGCGAGGGATGGCGATTCGAAGCTCATCCATTGTGCTAGGGGTTAAAAAGTTTGTCACGTTGGTTTTTTTCTATGTGTGGAATCATCGGATACGTTGGCAGGGCTGAAGCGACACCAATTCTGATCGACGGTTTACGCCGCTTAGAATACCGAGGGTACGATTCAGCAGGTGTGGCGACTTTCGGCAATGGCGGGGAACTCGAAATTCGCAAGTGTGTAGGCAGGATCGCCGATTTGGCGCAACTGATACAGAGAAAACCGATTGTCGGCAGCGCCGGGATCGGACACACCCGCTGGGCAACCCACGGCGGTGTCACGGATCAAAACGCCCATCCTCATTTGGACCAGAGTGGCAAACTTGCGCTAATCCACAATGGTGTGATTGAGAATTTCCAGCAACTTCGCGAACAGCTTTTAAGCCAGGGACACAAGTTCCGCTCGGAAACCGACACTGAAATTCTGGCGCATCTCATCGGTCATGTTTTCAACAACATGCCCGGTCCCCGAAATAAAAAGACATTTTCTGACGCTTTTCAGAACGCTTTGCGGCAAGTGGTAGGAACTTACGGTCTAGCTGTCTTTCATTCAGATGTTCCCGATGTGATACTAGGCGCGAGACGTGGTAGCCCCTTGATCCTCGGAATCGGTAAGGAGCAGCATTTTATCGTCAGCGATGTCAGCGCCATTGTCGCGCATACCCGTGAAGTAGTTTACCTGGATGACTACGATGTGGTTGCCATCGAACGCGATCAGTTCGACATCACATCCCTTGCCGGCACCGGTGCGTCGTTTCAGGTCAGCAAAGTCGAATATGCCGCAGAGGACGCCGACAAGGGTGCGTATCCGCATTACATGCTAAAGGAAATCTTCGAACAACCGGAAGCTATTCGCGATGCGATGCGAGGCCGGCTGCTCGAAGGCGAATCTACGGCAAAACTAGGCGGCCTGAATATGACGGCCCGTGAATTGCGCGAAGTCGATCGGATTGTTCTGACCGCGTGTGGGACCGCTCTTCACGCGGCCAAAGTGGGCGAGTATCTGATCGAAAACCTCGCCCATGTACCTGTTGAGGTAGAATTCGCGAGCGAGTTTCGGTACCGCAACATGCCGACGGACAAAAACACATTGGTCTTCACGATCAGTCAAAGTGGAGAAACCATCGACACTTTAGCGGCTTTACGGGAGAGCCAGAGAAAGGGACATCGAACCCTCGGAATTTGTAACAACGTTGGTAGTACCATTGCGCGCGAGAGCGACGGCGGTGTGTACATGCACGCAGGACCGGAGATTGGGGTTGCTGCCACAAAAACCTTTACCTCCCAAATAACGATTTTGTGTCTGCTGGCGCTACTGATGGGGCGCATCCGGCACATGTCTTCTGCCCAGGGGATCGAAGTTATTTCGGCTCTAGAAAAGCTGCCCGACCAGGCGCGACAGGTTCTGGAGCAGTCGGACAGAGTTGCTGAAGTGGCTGCTAAGTATGCGGAGGCGAGCGGATTCCTATTCCTGGGAAGACAATACAATTACCCAACGGCGCTCGAGGGAGCTTTGAAGCTAAAGGAAATCAGCTACAAATTTGCCGAAGGACATCCCAGCGCAGAACTGAAACACGGGATCATCGCGTTGATCGGGCCGCAGGTGCCGGCAGTAATCGTCACTCCCGACGACCCGGTGTACGATAAGAATATCAATAATCTTGAACAGGTAAAAGCGCGCAGAGGACCGGTGATAGCGATCGCAACCGAAGGGAACCAGCAAATCGCGAAGCTGGCCAATGAAGTTATCTTCATCCCCAAGTGCCCGGATTACGTTTCACCGATCCTGTCGGTAATCCCGCTCCAATTGTTCGCCTACCACCTCGCAGTGAAGTTAGGTTGCGACGTCGATAAACCGCGCAATCTGGCAAAGAGCGTAACGGTGGAGTAGAGGGATTTCGTATCGGCCATTGTTCTCGTCCTCGTCCTCGTCCTCGAAAAGCCGTGCAAGGTTTATCACGGCTTTTTAAAAACGTCGCGGTCCTAACATTGGGATTTCCGGCGCCGGGTCTCGATCGAGGACGCGGACGAGGACGAAGCTTTGCCAGCCTCGGGCGGCTGCCAAACGCACTTACACTGAATCCAGACTTTCGCCCACCATATACATGGCATAAACATGTATCTCGGATGCAGAGATTGATTCTTTCTTTCGCGATTGCTTCAGCCATCGGAGGGCGGTCCGGCCTTGGCCGGACCGCCCTCCAGCGTAAGACCGCGACCTACATCAGCGCTTCAATGCCGTTACGTCTGCCGAAGCAATATAGGCATCGAGTGTCTCGCCTCCGCCTTGAATAAACTCGCTGCTCTTTTTCTTAACCTGAACAGTGATGCTTTCGAACCCTGCTTCGGCCAGCCAGCTCTCTATCTGTTGGACAGGTACAGTTCCCGCTACACAGCCTGTATACAAGGCCACATCATTCTTCAGCGCATCAGGCAACGGAGCGAGAGACACCATATCCGACACAGCCAACCGACCCCCTGGTCGAAGAACTCGATGAGCCTCCTTGTAAACTTGCAGCTTGTTCGGTGATAGGTTGATCACGCAATTGGATATCACCACATCTGCTGTATTGTCGGCTACAGGAAGATTCTCAATCTCACCCAGACGAAACTCGACGTTCTCGTAACCGCCTTTTACCGCATTCTTCCGTGCCTTGGAGAGCATTTCCGGAGTCATATCCACGCCGATTACCTTGCCCTTGCACCCGACCGCCTTAGCAGCAAGAAAACAATCAATTCCGCCGCCGCTGCCTAGGTCAACAACCGTCTCGCCTGGCCGAAGATTTGCCAGACTGACCGGCGTCCCACAACCGAGCCCCATTTCGGCATCCTGCGGAACAGACACCAATTCTTCCTTCGAATAACCGATCTGCTCTGAAACGCCGCAGCCGCAAGAAGTATCCCTCGCGCAGCAATCGCTTTCGCCTTTCGCAACGCCAGCATAATGTTCCCTTACTTTGTCTTTGATATCTAAGTCTTCGTGCATAGTGACCTCACTTATGTTTCGGAATTGTTGAAATCATTCTTCGGCTGCGGCGCGAGTACCGCTCTCCTTACCGATTTCTTTCAGCGCGCTTTCGAGTCGAAGTCGATCGAGTTTGCCAAACGGCAAGTTCGTCAGCAGGTCGATTCGACGATAAATGAGTTGGGACACTTTCCAGAAGTGGTCGAACGTCTCTTTGTCCGACCCTTGGAAGTCTGCCGGATCCGGTAAGGACCAATGCGCGACGATTGGTTGCCCCGGCCAATATGGGCAATGTTCCTTGGCGTTATCGCAGACCGTTATCACAAAATCAAACGTCACGCCTTTATATTCGTCCCAAGACTTTGAACGAGCATCGGAAGCGTCAATTTTGTATATCTCTCGGAGAACTCGAAGAGTGTAGGGATTAACTCTGGACCTTGGATCGGCGCCGGCGCTGAACGACTCAAATTTCGTCGCTCCGAGCTTCCGCATGAAATACTCACAAAAAATGCTTCGGGCACTGTTCCCTGTGCACAGGAATAGAATTTTGAATCGACGATTGGCGTTCATGCTGAAACGGAGTTCGAAGCTCGAATGGTCTTCCCATCTGCGGGAGAGGGCACGCAGGTAGAGAGGCGGCAATCTTTCAAGACTTTCTTCAAACGAACAAGGTCATCCCGAAAAGCTCGATTTGATTTCACGCAACAGGCGAGCGCTTCGAGATTGATTGTTAATTCGGAAGGAGCGGGCAAAACGAAGCGGTAAATTTTCCAGGTCTGAACGCGATCGAAGGTCACGATGCCGGCATTTCGCAGATAAGCGAGATGCTGAGAGACGTTTACTTGCGGCAGGCCGAGGACATCCTGGATGTGACAAACGCAGATCGGCTGCTGGAGCAGAAGGTTCAGAATGCGCAGGCGAGTGAAATCGGAGAATGATCTGTAGATGTCAGTGAGGTCCATGCTTTCTTGAGGAAACATAATCAAACGCTTATATAAGTAAAGAACAATGTTCCGGGTCGAGGTCGCCCATCAGCAGTTTGGCCTCGAAGAGGGGTGCATAGTGACGTGGCCTTACCAAACTGGTGCTGGGCGACCTAGACTCCTGATTGGCCAACGATCACTTTCGTTAACCCATCGATCTGTTCTTTGGTATGCGCCGAAGAAAGAGTCACCCGCAATCGCGCCGATCCGCGTTTGACCGTCGGATACCGGATAGCAGGCGCAAAGTAACCGGATTCGATTGTCGCGTTTGCAACGGCAACTGCTTTTGATTCCTCTCCGACAATGATTGGTACGATCGGGCTGGATGGTTCTTCTGCCATTCGATGAGGCTCAGGCAAAACCTGCCAAAGATGCCGAATATTTTTCCATAATTGTTCTCGGAGACGACCCCCTTCCGAAGACTGAATCAGCTCAACAGCGGCGGAAGCGGCTGCTGCAACGGCAGCAGGGGGCGCGGTCGAATAAATAAAACTGCGGGCGCGGTTGATCAGCAGATCGATCAAAGAACGTGAGCCGCAAATAAATCCTCCACTGGCCCCGATCGCTTTGCTCAACGTCCCCATCTGAACCTCGACTCGATCACTCAGATGAAGTGCATGAATCAGTCCTTCCCCTTGTTTGCTGAAAACGCCGGTTGCGTGCGCTTCGTCGACCAGCAGCGTTGCTCCGAAGCGATCTTTCAGATCGACGATGGCAGTCAAAGCTCCCAGGTCGCCATCCATTGAAAATACGGATTCCGTGACAATTAATTTTGTGCGATCAGGATGCTTTTGTTGGGCCCAGTCAAGATGGTCCTGCAACTTGGTTAAGTCATTGTGCGGGTAGACTCGCAGGATTGCGCCCGATAGCTTTGCAGCGTCGATCAAACAGGCGTGCGAAAGCTTGTCGAGAATAATGACGTCGTCCGAGGTTACGATACTTGGAATAGTACCGACCGCGGCGGCGTAACCGCTACTGAAGGTGAGCGCTGCTTCGGTACTTTTAAGAAGCGAGAGCTGCTCTTCCAATCGAGCGTGTAATGAGGTCGAGCCAGTAATCAGGCGAGAAGCTCCTGTTCCAACCCCAAAACGATCGATCGCCTGCTTGGCCGCCTCTCCCAGTGCTGGATGTTGGGAAAGGCCAAGGTAATCGTTTGAAGCGAAATTCACCAGCTGCCGATCTCCTATCTGAATGCGAGTACCTTCGGTTTGATCGATCGTCCGCAGTTCCCTGCGGAGCGAATGGCGGGTGAGGGCAGACAAGACGTTTTCGGCAGAAAACATGGAACCTGAAATTCCCACAAGCGCAGGGCGTTTGCGAGCGTTTGCCTGTGATGGTCACGTTGTGGCCAGCGTCGAGCTGGAAGCGCAACCCATCCGGCTTTGGCCGGACTGAAAGCTTCGGCTACCAACCCTCCGGGGCGACCTTCCAGGTCGACGTTGGCATGAAGCGACGAGAGCTACGGCGATTTCTTTTTGAATTTCAGTTCAAGCTCTGGATCGGGTTGGGCTCCGAGATCCAAGGCTCGATAATAATGACGACGCGCCAGCTCTGTTGCAGGCGGCTTCTCCTCAAGACAGAGCACCGCCAGATTGAAATGTGCTTCTGCATTTCCCTCTTCCAGCTCGAGCGCCTTGCGCATTTCATCTTCAGCACCGCTGAGCCAGCCCTTTTTGCGGATCAGGACGCCCAGATAAAGGTGAGCTTTCGCGTCTTTCGGATCGAGATAGACCGCTTGGCTGAGCGCCGCCAATCCTGCATCCAATGCGTCTTTTTGGTAACTGATAATTCCAAGCGTCAACCACGCCTGCTCCGCTGCCGGATCCAGACGGACCGCTTTCTTGAGTTCTTCCTCAGCGCGGTCGGTCTGTCCAAGCCGGAAGTCGGTCGAACCGAGATTGACCCAACCGAACGGATGTGTCGGAGCCAGCTGAGTAACTTTTTCAAACTGTTCTCGCGCCTCCGGTAACTGGTTTTGTCGAAAGAAAGAAACGCCTTGGGAAGCCGCCTCCTGCGCTTCCGCTGAAAGAGGGGCAGTCTCTTGACCGGGTGTTTGTTGGGCTGTTCCTGTTGTAAAAAATAGGAACAGCGACGCCGCAATCGCAACAAAGGCGTTAATTGCAGGGGCGTTGCTTGCAACGCCCGGCAAAGCGGCAGGAAGCGATCGTGTTTCCTCTCCAGTTGCACCCGGGCGTTGCAAGCAACGCCCCTGCAAATAGCGATACACCTTCACCCTCTGCCAAGTTCGCGCGCTCGCTCAGATGCGGCACGGACTGCCGACATAACGGTATAGCGCATGCCGCGAGCCTCCAGCTCCTCCAGGCCGGCCATCGTTGTGCCGCCCGGACTCGCCACCATCGCTCGTAATTCTGCTGGATGAAGCTTCGTTTGCTGTACCATTTGAGCAGAACCGAGCACTGTCTGGATTGCCAGTTCGGTTGCGATCTCGCGCGGCAAGCCCATCATGACGCCGCCATCAATCAGTGCTTCTATAAACATGAAAACGTAGGCGGGACCGCTGCCGCTGAGACCTGTTACCGCATCAAGCGTCGCTTCACGGACTCGAAAGACCAGTCCGACTGAGCCGAAAACACAGTCGGCAATTGCGGCATCATCGGGAGTGGCATGATCGCCCAGGGCGTAGCAGGTAGCCCCTGTCAACACCAGAGACGGCGTATTCGGCATCGCTCGAATAACGCGGGTCCGATGGCCTCCGGCCTCCTGGAGACCTTGAAGCGTTACTCCTGCGGCAAGCGAGATAAGCAGCTTGCCATCGAGAGAAGGCCGAACCTCGCGGAGCACTTGGAGCGAATCGGCCGGCTTTGTGCCAAGGACGATAACATCTGCCTGTTCCACCAGATCTGCCGGCGAGCGCGCTAGCTTGAGATTGTATCGTTCAACCTCCTCTTGAATCGTTTCCGGATGACGATTGATGACAAAGATCTGATCCGGTTTGCACGCGCTCGCCTGCAGCATCCCGCGAACGAGGGCTGAGGCCATTTTGCCGAATCCTAGAAAACCAAAGGTCACGCTGGTTCACTAACTGTTTCAGTGAAAATCTGCAACTTCTGAGGCAGGCGAGGTGTCCAATGATTAGAAGGCTTTAGAGGTGAGTGTGGCAGCCGACGGCACGTTTTGGGCCTATTTGTTACCAATTCGAAACATTGTTGTTCACACTGCATTATGGATTGCACTTGCCTTTGCCTGGAACGTTAACCATAGTCGGAACTCAGCCTTGTTCAGCCTTAAGGATCGCCGGCTCAAGGACTCCCGCATGCATCAACCGATTGCGACGGCGCCCGTTGTAAGAAGGAAACGGAAGAAATGGAAACGCTGGGTATTCCTGGGAGTCGGAGTTTTAATAGTCGCTGCTATTGTTCTTATCATCAGACAAGGGTCGAAACCTGTTCCGATAACGACGGAAAAAGCGGCCATTCGGGACTTGACCCAGCTCGTTTCGGCGACCGGAAAAATTCGACCGAAGGTCGAGGTTAAGATTTCGCCGGAGGTTGCCGGCGAGATCATCGCAATGCCAGTGGTGGTAGGGCAGAAGGTAAAAAAGGGGGACCCCCTTCTGAAGATAAAGCCGGATAACTATATCGCCGCGGTGAAGCAAACGGTAGCAGCGCTTAGCGCCGCCGAGGCTGCCAGCCTTCAAATCAAAGCCCAGATGCTCAACGACGAACTCGATCTGCGGCGCGCTAAGGATCTTTACGCGAAAAAGCTTATGTCGGAAGCTGACTACAAGGCAGCAGAAACAAAGTCGCAAGTTTCGGCTTCTTCGTACGAGGCCTCCATACATCAAATCGATGTCGCAAAGAGTAACCTCGATTCCAACAAAGAACTTTTGGCCAAGTGCCAGATTTTCTCGCCGATTGACGGAGCGATCAGCGTGCTGAGCAGCGAAATCGGTGAACGGGTCGTCGCGACTGGCACCTTCGCGGGAACTGAGGTGATGCGGGTCGCTGATCTCGGAACGATGGAAGCCCGTGTCGATGTGAACGAGAACGATGTGGTGAATGTGGAAATAGGCGAGCCTGTTCGAATTCGAGTCGATGCATACAACGGCAAAGAGTTAAAAGGAACGGTGCGACAGATCGCCAGTACCGCGACTGTAAAGAGCGAGGGAACCCAGCAGGAAGTAACAAATTTCGAGGTACGTATTACGGTGGACAACCCGGATGTTGAATTGCGCCCGGGCATGAGTGCGAGCGTGGATATCGAGACCCAGACTGTCAAACATGTGGTTTCTGTGCCGATTCAGTCTGTAACGATTCGGAGCAAAGAAGGTGGAAAGACCGCAGAGCAGCTTAAAGAAAGCCGCCAGCGCAACATGGGTATTAGCGAGACGGAAGCGGATAAACAGGTGCGCAGAGAACTGCAGCGCGTTGTTTTCATCAAGGAAGGTCCAAAAGTCAGGATGGCCCCGGTGACGACCGGCATTGCGGATAACAATTATGTCGAG
Source organism: bacterium (assembly GCA_046727075.1). Taxonomy (GTDB): domain Bacteria; phylum Verrucomicrobiota; class Verrucomicrobiia; order Chthoniobacterales; family JAFAMB01; genus JBKPBY01. The sequence goes on from JBKPBY010000038.1 coordinate 11,983, forward strand.
ATCCGTTCCGGAATAAAGGATGGAGACGAAGTCATATCCGGTTCTTACACGGCGATCAACAAAGAGCTCAAGGATGGAACGCAGGTCGAGATAGAGAAACCGAAGAGCGGCAGGTAGTGCACTGTGAATGTAGGAATTTCGAATCTCGAATTTCGAATCTCGAAGGGGTCACGAGTCATTCGATTTCAAGATTTCTCGCTTCGAGATTCGAACTTCCGTTATCCTATGCTCGAAGGTGTTCCACTAGTTGACAAGCAGCCATGCACAACGCTGCGCGAATGTCTGGCAAAAGAGTCGCTCGTCCCAAAGGAAACTTGGTGATCCGAATCGAGCGGATCACCAAGGACTATGAGATGGGGCATACGCTGATCCGCGCCCTGAAAGGAGTCGATCTGCGGATTCACCGGAATGAGTACTTGGCGATCATGGGCCCCTCTGGAAGCGGCAAATCGACTTTGATGAACGTGATTGGGTGTCTCGATACTCCAATCACCGGCCACTATGAGTTCAACGGAAAGGATGTTGCGGCCATGAACGATGACGAACTCGCCGCAATCCGAAATCGTGAGATTGGGTTCGTGTTTCAAACCTTCAACCTTCTGCCTCGTTCAACCAGCTTACGAAACGTTGAGCTTCCGCTGATCTATGCCGGTGTCCCCTCGGACGAACGGCAGGAAAGAGCAGAACAGGCCCTGCAATCGGTCGGTTTAGGAGACCGGCTTTTTCACAAGCCAACGGAGTTGTCAGGGGGCCAGTGCCAACGGGTTGCGATTGCCCGAGCCCTGGTAACCCGCCCTTCCATCATTCTAGCGGACGAACCGACTGGAAATCTCGATTCGCAAACCGGTGCAGAAATTATGACCCTCTTTGACAATCTCTATTCGGACGGGAACACGATTGTGCTGGTGACTCACGAAAAGGAAATTGCTTGCCACGCCAGAAGAGTGATCCGGCTGCGCGACGGGCTTATTGAGAGCGATTACGAAGTGGAGAACTCGGAACTTCAGCCCCAATCTCCTGAGCCCTGAGTTCTGAGTTTGCGAGTTCTGGATTTTATGTTTCGGCGGTTCTCATTTGAGCTAGGCGAAAGCTTCCGAATTGCGGCTCAGCAGATTGGAGCTAACCGGACGCGCGCTCTCCTCACTGCATTAGGGGTCATCATTGGAATTATTGCTGTCACGTTAATGGGAACAGCCGTGCGCGGTATCGACATCGGCTTTGAACGCAGTATGGGAGGGCTCGGTGACGACGTACTGTACGTCGAGCAATTCCCTTGGGACACGGGCGAAGATTACGGATTGTTTAAGGGTAGACCTGATATCAAGCTGGTGTACGCAAACCAGCTTAATCAGTACATTGAGCGCAATCCCAGATCGTTGCTGCAATTGGCGGTTCCGGCGCCGGCAACGATCGAGATGGCTACCTACGGAAAGCGGGAAGTTTCGAACGTCTATCTGACTGGCACGACCAACGAGTATTCTCTGCTGGCTTCCACCGATTGCCAGAAAGGTCGTTTTCTAAACGAGTCCGAGAGTCGAGGAGGCAGGAATGTGTGTGTAATCGGGCTGGATATCGCCGAAGGATTATTCACTGACGAAGATCCGATCGGCAAAATCATTAAGGTCCGGGACCAGGAATACCAGGTGATCGGCGTGTTTGCCAGGCAGGGCTCGTTTCTCGGTCTTTTCAGCTGGGACGCGCAGATCGTGATTCCTCTGAAATCCTACATCAAGTTCTTCAAATCGAATCAGGAGAACGCCTCGATCCGCGTAAAAGTAAAAGACAAAACCCGGGCGGAGGAAGCGAAAGAAGAACTTCGAGGAGTCATGCGGAGAATCCGCGGCTTATTACCGGAACAGGCAGATAACTTTACCATCAACGAGCAAAAACTGCTTCGTACAACGATCGAACCGATTAAAGCAGGACTGGCAATAGCAGGCTTGTTTGTCACTGGTCTAGCGCTGTTCGTCGGAGCGATCGGTATTATGAACATCACTTTTGTCAGCGTGAAGGAACGCACCAGAGAGATCGGAACACGGAAAGCGCTGGGAGCACGCCGGAGAACGATTCTGTTGCAGTTTTTAATTGAGGCCGTTTCGATCTGTCTCGTCGGCGGAACAGCCGGCCTGGTCATTGCGTTTGGGTTGTTTAAGCTGATTGCGTCCGCGTTTCCGAAATTCCCGATGGAGTTTTCTCCAGTGCTTATTCTGGTGGCGATGGGTATCTCTGTGCTTACGGGAATCATTTCCGGATTTGCTCCCGCCTGGCAGGCGTCACGTCTCAATCCGGTCGAAGCTTTGCGATACGAATAAGATGTTGATCCTCGAAATCATCAGGATGGCTTGGACCTCGTTAGGAGCTAACAAACTGCGCTCCGCGTTGACGATCTCTGGCATCTCGATCGGGATCTTTTCCGTGATCGGCGTAATGACCGCGATTTCTGCCTTACAGACCTCAATCGAGGGTGGACTTACGTTTCTCGGATCAAATACCTTCCAGTTCTCAAAGTATCGCGGCGTGATCCAATTTGGTGGCGATCCGAAGTACCGCAACCGCCGGAATATTAGTTACCGCAACTATCAGGATCTGGTTCGATTGATCGGGGATCGAGTGGAAACGATTTGTCCGAAGGCATGGGATGACAAGACACAAGCCGTGTTTGAAAATCGTAAGACCAATCCCAACATTCAGCTCTGCGGCACCAACGAAGGATTTATCAGGGTCAACAGGTTCAGTATCGATGAGGGCCGCAACCTTTCGCGCGAGGATGTGGAGCTGTCACGAAGTGTCTGCGTGATAGGCAAACAAATCGCGCAACGTTTGTTTCCGCAAAAGGGCGCGATTGGGCAGGTGATCAAACTGAATGGCAAAAACTATGAAGTAATCGGAACACTCGAGGGAAAGGGATCATTGTTCGGAGGGAGCGACGACAAAGTCGTATTGATACCGATCACCAAGTTTTTCGAAAACTACGGGTCGAAGGAGCGATCGCTCAATATAGCGGTTGAGGCGAGGAATCAGTTAGTTTACGATCGCACACTCGGGATGGCGACAGGCGCTTTTCGCGCGGCTCGAGGATTGCGTCCCGAGGAGTCGGTTGATTTTGCCACTTATGCCAATGATTCTCTGGCTGGCGCTTTTCGCAGTATTGCCGGAACGGTTCGAATTGGGGCATTCGTTATCAGCACGATCGCTCTGATCGCTGCCGGAGTCGGGGTGATGAACATCATGCTGGTTAGTGTCACCGAGCGGACAAAAGAGATTGGCATCCGGAAATCGTTGGGCGCCCGACAACGCGATATCCGGCTTCAGTTTCTGCTCGAGTCACTATTCTTGTCATTGATTGGCGCGTTCGCCGGCATCGTCTTAGGAGTAATTGCCGGAGATGCTCTGGCGATGTGGCTGAACGCGGCAGTGGTCTTTCCCTGGGGTTGGGCTGCGATCGGCGTGCTTGCCTGTTCTGCAGTCGGGATCACGTTTGGTCTTTATCCTGCGCATAAGGCCGCCGGCCTGGACCCGATCGAGGCGTTGAGGTATGAATGAGTGTGAGTTGTGAGTGTTAGTGCTAGTGTAAGCTTAGTCCAAACGTCGGTAGGCTTCGCCCAGCGCGGCGCTATCGCGGCTGCAACATCCCCATAACCTCACCGCGGCTTCGCGGAAGGCGCCCGAACGCCTCGACGATCCGCTCAGCAGCCGGGACGCGGCTTCCGTTTCCTTGCAACCCCATATATTTGCAGAGCTCGGATTCGAAGAATGTGATAGTTTTTGCATTAGGCGCCGACGCATCCAGGTAGCCAAAAGCTCGTAGCAACAAATTGTAGATCTCTGTGACAGGATGATCGAGCTCTGTCACCTCTTCGATCAGCTCAACAAAATAAGAAGCCACAGCCGTATTCACGTAGTTCCGCCGGATCCCATCGAAAGGCTGCAAAACAGAGACCTCTCGCAGCGTATGAATCTCCGATTTTCGTGCGAGCGACAAAAGCAAATCGCAGTTGAAAAACAGGTCCAGTCTTCCGACGAACGGGCTTTTCGGGCGGAGAGCTCCCTTCGCAATCGTTTTGATTTTGCCGCGTGCGTCGGTGAACCAAGTGGTGATCAGGCTCGTATCCGAAAACCGGATCTTCCGAAGCAGGACGCCATGCATGTGTGCTGGAGGGCGACGCTCCGCCGTCGCCGAATGGGTCTTGGGTAGCCGCACGACGGCCGCGACGGAGCACGGCCCTCCAAATCACCTGGGCGGCGGGATTGATAATGCCCGGCCGTGAACAGCGAGTCCGGCTTCTTTCAAAGCCTCGCTCATGGTCGGATGCGCGTGGACAGTTCTTCCAAGGTCCTCCGCGCTCCCGCCGAACTCCATAATTGAGACCGCTTCAGCGATCAGTTCGGATGCACCAAAACCAATGATCTGTGCGCCAAGCAATCGATCGGTCTTTGGGTCGGCCAGCACTTTGGCAAAGCCTTGACTCTGATCGTTCGCCAGGGCTCTTCCATTGGCAACGAACGGGAACTTACCCGCTTTCACGTCCACATTCTTCTGTTTGGCGATTTCTTCCGTAAGCCCAACTCCAGCCACTTCCGGGTTGGTGTAGACCACATTCGGGATGGCGTCGTAATTCACATGTCCTGCCTTGCCAGCGATTCGCTCGACGCAAGCAACGCCTTCGTCTTCGCCTTTGTGCGCCAACATTGGGCCATCGATGATATCTCCAATTGCGTAAATCCCAGGGACATTGGTTCGGTAAAGCTCATCGACAGCAACCCTGCCGCGATCGGTCAGCTGCAGTCCGAGATCTTTCGCGATTGCCCCTTCCAGGTACGGCCGGCGTCCGACTGACACTAGGACTTTGTCACCCGTGATTTCCAATTTTCCCTTGGCCTTGCTCGTTGCCTCGACTTTCGCTTTTCCGTTCTGAACCGAAACTGCGGTGACCTGAGTATCGACATGAAAAACCATGCCCTGCGCCTCAAGTGCTTTTTGCAGAAGTTGCGTGACGTCCGGGTCATAGAAGGTCGCGATTCGAGGTAGAAATTCAAAGAATGTGACCTTGGATCCGAGCCTCGACCAGACCGAACCAAGCTCCAGACCGATTGCTCCGGCCCCGATGACCACGAGTTCAGGCGGCACCTCGTCGAAACTTAATGCTTCGTCGCTTGTCACTACCTTTTTTCTATCGATAGCAATATTTGGCAACTCAGAGGAAACGCTACCGGTTGCCAGAATAATGTGCTTGGTCTGCAACTCTTCCACCGTTTCGTCCGGTTTCTTTAATGCGACCTTGCCCGGCGCAACAACCTGCCCTGTTCCATGCAGGCGAGCGATCTTGTTCTTCTTCATCAGAAACTCGAGCCCCTGCGTTAGCTGCCGGACCACGTCCTGCTTGCGCTTCATCATCTGGCCCAGGTCACAATCGACTTTGTCGACCTTGATTCCATGCCGGCCCGCCTGGTGCCGCAGAAAGTGGACATGCTCAGAGGAAACCAGAAGCGCCTTGCTCGGAATACAGCCGATGTTGAGACACGTCCCGCCAAGAGCTTCTCCTTTGTCGATAATCGCGGTGTTTAAACCTAGCTGGGCTGCTCGAATAGCACCGGTATAACCGGCCGGACCGCCACCGAGGACAACAAGATCGTAGGATGCCATGCCCGTACGGTTGACCGGGAACCAGGGCGTATCAAGCCGGGATCGGCATCATTTCGTTCGAACAACCTAAGCTTGCGGAATCAGGCGGATGCGCAAATGATATGATTTTGCTTGTGGCATCGGGGAGTGGGTTCCTGCTATCCCACAAGGAAGAGCGATTCATGCAGACCATTTTGATTGTTGACCCGGAGACAGATTTCCTTGAATGGGCCCAAGGCCAGCTTAAAACTCCGACCACCCGGGTGTTGACCGCGACCGCGGCCGATGAGGCCTATCGGATCTATACCAGCGAAGGGCCGGATCTCCTTATTTCTGAGACGCATCTGATGCCGTTCAGCGGGCTTGAACTCCTGGCCCGGGTCAGGCAAGTCGACCCGAATGCCATTGTCATCTTGATGAGCGCTTTTGGCACAACGCAGTCAGTGATCGAGTCAATGAAGCTCGGGGCGTTCGATTATCTGCGGAAAGAGTCGCTGCCGTTCAATCTGAAACCTGTCGTCGATGCTGCGTTAACCGCACAAGCGGAAATGCGATCAGCCACCGCCTTCAAACCTCAGCTTACGGTGGAGCAGTATCAGGACAATCTCGTGGGGCAGTCTCAGCCGATACAGCAGGTCTTCAAGATGGTTGGCCGTGTTTCGCATAGTGACGCCCCAGTGATGATCACCGGCGAAAGTGGTTCTGGAAAGGAGTTGGTGGCCAGAGCAATCCATCATTACAGCAATCGCAGCGATAAGGCGTTTATTGCGATCAACTGTGCAGCGATTCCAGAAAACCTCCTGGAGAGCGAGCTATTTGGCCACGAAAGGGGAGCATTCACAGGGGCCGCCACTCAGAGAATCGGCCGGTTCGAGCAAAGCGACGGCGGCACTCTTTTCTTAGATGAAATCGGCGACATGCCGTTGGCCGTGCAGGGCAAGATTCTACGAGTCCTGCAAGAGGGCGAGTTCTCTCGTCTCGGCGGCAATGTTACGATCAAGACCGACGTTCGAGTGATCGCTGCCACAAATAAGAGCCTGGAAACAGAAGTCGCGAAGAAACAGTTTCGTGAGGACCTGTTTTATCGGTTGAACGTTGTTCGCATTCATTTGCCGCCGCTTCGACAAAGGAAAGAGGACATTCGGCTTCTTACGGAGTATTTCTTGAAACGAATCGCTACGCAGAAGCACCTGCCGCATCTGAAGCTTTCCGAGGAAGCGCTCAAGCTGATGCAGAATTACTCCTGGCCCGGCAATGTTCGCGAACTGGAGAACACAATTCAGAGGGCCTGCGTTCTGGCAGCCGGAGATGTCTTGCTTCCCAAAGATATCCCGTTAGGGAAGTTGGAGCGCCAGCCGGACGAGGAAGCAGAAGTTTCCGTCGGTCCTCCAAAGAAGCCAACGCTTGAAGTCGCGGTCGAGACCCTATTGGATGCTGCAGCCGCGGACCATTCGCTTCAGTTGTTGCCCTGGCTGGAACGGCAATTCACGCTGTTCGCCATGAGGAGGACTAAAGGGAACCAAGTCAAGGCGGCCGCACTTCTAGGCATGACGCGCGCCACGCTCCGGAAAAGAATCGAACGTTACGGCATCACGAAGGAACTGAATTTCGAGTAGAGTCCCCTGTAGCGGCAAGCCACGGAATCAGAATAGCCTAGGGTCCCGCTGCGCTATGCCCTGGACTATTTTCATGTCGCGGCTTCGCCGCTCATGGGATGAATTTTAGGTTGGGTGATGCAAAATTCCATCGACATGCGCTCAACGCGTCTTTCAGACATTGTTCGTTCCGTTCAGACTTCGGCCTCTTTCCAGGAGCTTCTTGGGAAGGAAGGCAGAGTTGCGTTTGAACACGTCTGCGAGGGCGCTCAAGCATTTGTTGTTGCCTGCATTGTTCAGCATCACTCCTCAAGATCTTGCTGGATCGTTTGCCGGGATGTCAGGCAACAGGAATCGATCTTTAACGGGCTTCTGAACTGGGAGATCGATGCATCGTTTTTTCCGCAGCTGGAGCTTCCGGCAATCGAAGGAGCAGTGCCTGATCCGGAGATTGTGGCTGAACGATTGGATGTCCTTCGTAAGATAGCCGAAAACAAGCGCACTATTCTTGTACTCACACTCGAATCGCTCGATGACGTTGTTCCTGCACCAGATCAACTGCGGCGGGAGATCGTGCCTCTGCGAAAAGGGGCTCAGCTGGATCGCGATGCGTTGCTGGAAAGGCTCCTCGGCGGTGGTTATGATCGCGTTTCACAGGTAACCTCGCGCGGACAATATGCGGTCCGAGGCGGTATCCTGGATGTCTTTTCCTGGCACCATGCGCTGCCAACCCGAATAGAGTTCTTTGGCGAAGAGATAGACTCGCTCCGAGAGTTCGATCTGGATGACCAACGTTCCGTTCATACCGTCGATCGTGCGGAAATCTTGATCGGCGGACTCGAGGAAAATCAGGTCTCCTTACGCGATTACCTCGGCAAAGGGAGTTTCCTGGTTGATGTCGATGCGGGAGCTCCTGACCCTAAATTTGTGGTTACCGCCGGTGCTGGGAGCGGCGAGTCGATCGAAGACTATGCCGGCGCGTTTTTCGAAACCGGGTTTCAAGATTTCGAAGCGGGCGATTTTCTGGTCCAAGAAACGAAACGCGAAACCGCTTTGAATCAGGTCCGAACCTGGATCGAAGAAAGCTGGCGGATTGTTGCTCTTTGCCACAACGAAGGCGAAATCGAAAGGCTGCGGGATGTACTGGGAGATAATGACGTCGATACCGAGAAGCTAGAGTTTCTGGTCGGTTCTCTGAACAATGGGTTTATCTATCCGGCCGGCGAGCTTGCGGTCTTGTGTGACGCGGAGATCTTCGGAAGATATCAAGTCCCCAGTGCTCGCCGGTTAGCCCTTCGGCGAGCCAGGCTGAGAGCGGGTCGCGCTCCGATCGATTTTTCAGAGATCGCCGACGGCGATTTGGTCGTTCACGTCGAACATGGGATCGCTCGCTACCGCGGCATTCAAAAACTCCAGCACGATGGAGTTGAGCAGGAAACTGTGATGCTCGAGTTCGCCAATGACGCACGGCTCTTTGTTCCGTTCGAGCAAGCGTTTCTCGTTTCGCGATACGTCGGCATCGGGAAACGTTTTCCTCCTTTAAGCGTTCTTGGAGATGCCCGATGGAGCCGGGCAAAAAAGGCGGCTGAGAACGCCGTTTTCGATTATGCGGCCAGACTGTTAAAGGTGCAGGCAGAACGCAACACAGCCACAGGATTTGCCTACCCAGCAGATAGTCGATGGCAGCGCGAATTCGAAGGGTCTTTTCTCTACAAGGAAACTGTAGATCAAGCGCGAGCGATTCTTGAGGCAAAAGCCGACATGGAATCCCAACAGCCGATGGATCGGCTGATTTGCGGCGACGTTGGCTACGGCAAAACAGAGGTCGCCATTCGTGCCGCGTTCAAAGCTGTCATGAGCGGGAAACAGGTCGCCGTGCTTGTCCCGACCACGGTTCTCGCGCAACAACACTACAATACGTTTCGCGAGCGGATGTCCGATTATCCGGTTCGCGTCGAGATGTTAAGCCGGTTCCTTTCACAGCGTGAACAGAAAGAGATTTTGCAGGGACTTCGAACTGGATCGGTCGACATTGTGATCGGAACCCATCGCCTCATTTCTCCCGACATCGAGTTTAAGAATGTCGGACTGGTCGTGATCGACGAAGAACAGCGCTTCGGTGTCAAACACAAGGAACGGTTCAAAGAGCAGTTCAAGCTGATTGATATTTTGACGCTGTCGGCCACGCCGATTCCGCGAACACTCTATCTCTCGCTGGTCGGCGCGAAAGATATGTCAATCATTGAAACACCGCCGCCGAATCGGTTACCGGTTGAGACAGTCATTTGCGGCTACGATGAACGGATCATCCGGGACGCGATTCAACGTGAATTGAAACGAAACGGCCAGGTCTATTTCTTGCATAACCGGGTGCAAACGATTGAGCGAGTGGCTGAACGGATTCGCGTTCTTTGTCCGGGGGCCAGGATTGAGATTGGACATGGCCAGATGGATGAAAACGAGCTGGAAGAAGTCATGCAACGATTCGTTTCCGGCAAAGTCGATGTTCTCATTTCAACGACGATCATTGAGAGCGGCCTCGATATCCCAAATGCCAACACAATAATCATCGACCGGGCCGACCGATTTGGCTTGGCAGACCTCTACCAGCTCAGGGGACGGGTTGGGCGTGCTCAGCACAAGGCGTATGCTTATCTGCTGTTGCCGCGCGATATGATGACGGTGGGCCCTGCACGGAGACGTATCAACGCAATCAAACAGTATTCCGGGCTCGGTGCCGGATTCAAAATTGCGATGCGCGACCTGGAGATCAGAGGCGCCGGCAATATTTTGGGGACAGCGCAAAGCGGGCATATCGTCAATATCGGATTCGATCTTTATTGCCAGTTGTTGCAACAGGCAATCGAAGCATTGAAAGGAAAACGTCCAGCGGCGCGACCGAGCGTTCCGATTCGCCTGGATTTTGTTTCAACTAACGAGGCCGAATACTCAAGTTTCGCCGACTCGACCGTGCCGGCGTTCATCCCGGCCGATTACATCAGCCAGCCGCAGCTTAGAATTCAGGCCTACAAAAAATTGGCGGAGATCGATTCGAAAGAAGCGCTAAAGAAGCTGGCCCAGGAATGGAAAGACCGCTTTGGTGCCTTTCCTGACGCAGTTCAAAACCTCATTACACTTAATGAGATCAAGCTGGCGTCGATAGATCAGAAGGTGATGTCAGTCGAGGTGAAAGAGCAGAAAGTGATGCTGGTTCGAGGGGGCGATTATCTGCTGATTGGAGACCGGTTTCCCCGCTTGACATCACCAAACCCTGAAAATAAGCTTGCCACTTTGTTGTCCCTCCTGGAAAGACTTTCCTAAGAATGCTCATGCGCCTGAATTTGTTGTTCTGCTTTTTGTTAATTGGAACTTCTGTTACTCCTTCGCTCCGCGCTGCGGATGCACAGGTCATTGACGGTATTGCTGCCGTTGTGAATGGCAATGTCATCACGTTTTCGCAGGTGCAGGAAGTATCGGGTCCTCGAGAGAAAACGCTGCGGGAGCAGTTCAGCGGTCAAGAACTCATCGATAAGATTAAGGAAGCGCGGCTGGCAGCCTTAGGCGATTTGATCGATCGCGAGTTGATCTTACAAGAATTCCACAAAAAAGAATATCATCTCCCTGATTATGCCATTGAGCAGGAGATCAACGGGATCATCAAAGACGATTTTCAAGGGGATCGCCAAGCCTTTATTCGGACCCTTAACGCACAAGGATATACCATGAATCGGTTTCGCGAGATTCAACGGGACCGAATCACGGTTGGTGCCATGAGGCAAAACAACGTGAAAGGGAACTTCGCTCCAACTCCTCAGGAGGTTGCGGCTTATTATCAGGCGAATCGGCAGGAGTTCGCGACTCCTGAGCAAGTGAAGTTGCGGATGATCGTTCTCAATGCAGACCCGCTGGATGCGAACTCGTCGGATAATACCAGGAAAATGGCGGAAGAGATCCGGCAAAAAGTCAAAGATGGCGGCGATTTCGCCACGATGGCCAAGACATACTCGATGGATGGAACCGCAGAGTCGGGAGGCGATTGGGGCTGGGTTGATCGCAAGACGCTGAATCAAGACCTCACCAACGTCGCTTTCAGTCTGTCGGCTGGCCAAGTAAGCAACACCGTCCAGATCGGCGATTCCTTTTATCTTCTTTATTGCGAAGCAAAGAAGACTTCGAATTTCATTCCGTTAAACGAAGTGCGGGACGGAATCGAAAAGAAACTTGAACAAGCGCAACGCCAGAAAGCGACCCAACGCTGGATCGATAGCCTGCGCGAAAAGGCGTTTATCAAGATCTATTGATCCTCCTTTCGGAGGATCAATAGAGGGAGCTAGGAGCTAGGAGTTAGGATCCGGGAGGAGCGATGGCGTCGCTCGATGCCTTTATATAGCCTTCAAGGAGTCTGCTGATCTCGTTTAAACTCGCTCTTAGCGATGGGTCTTTCCAGATATTGGAGGTCGTGGGAGAGGATCAAATAATATCGGCTTTCTTTCCCCGATCCTTGAGCGACGTTCAGCAAGCGGATCTTATCTTTGGCGCCCCGTTTCTTGAATCCTTCCGCGATGTTTGCGGGAACAGATATTGCGGCGCGGCGCATTTGCGCTGTCAGCCCAAAGAGTTCATTCTCAGGGAACGACTTAGTCGCTTTGTATAGGTTTAATACAAACTGATGTGCTCTCTGCCAAACAATAAGATCTTCAAAAGAACGTGCTGCATTCATGACCCTCCAATGCAACATGTATAGGAAAGGTTGTCCAAATTTGCGCAAGCGCCCTCATGCCCGACGTCCTCCCAGCTCCTAGCTGCTAGCTCCTGGCTCCTGACTCCTGGCTCCTTATGCATAAGTACTTCAAAGTCTTCGACATCGGCCTCCAGAACACTTTCGTCTACCGTTGGAACTTTTTGTTCCGGTCGCTGTTCGGGCTGTTTCCGTTGTTGGGAACTATTTTTATCTGGGGCGCCATCTTTGAAGCCAAGGGAGGTGGAATCAACAACTTTGACTACGCTGCAACAGTCTTCTATTTCCTGCTGGTTATGCTCTTGGACAATCTCGTCACACCGACCGATGACGAATGGCAAGTAGCTGCAGATATACGAGACGGTTTGATGAATGCGTTTCTAGTCAAGCCAATGAACTATCTCGTTTACCGGCTCGCACTCTTTCTAAGCAATCGGCTGCTTTATACACTCGTAACGCTGCCGGTTATGATTGGTGTTTTCATCGTCTTCCGGCGATATCTCGTTTGGCCGACCTCGCCAGAAACCTGGTTGCTGACGTTCATCAGTGTCGCTCTCGCGGCGTTGCTCCAGTTCTTCATCGCTTATTCCATCGCGATGTTGGCGTTTTGGATGCTCGAAATCTCAACCGTCGTTTTCATTCTCTATTCTTTTGAGTACTTCCTCAGCGGGCACATGTTTCCGCTCGCGCTGATGCCGGCACAGGTTCAGGCCGTGCTAAAGCTGCTTCCATTTCCTTACGAGTTGTATTTCCCAATCGCCATTTTCATGGGGCAAGTGCGTGGCACGGAGATTTGGCAAGGGTTCGCGATCCAGGGTTGTTGGGTGATCTTGTGTTGGTGGGGAACGACGACGCTATGGCGCTCTGGACTGCGGAGGTACCAGGCAGTTGGGGGATAAAAGAGTCGCAAAGCGACGATAGATCTCACCCCTGGCTTTCATTTGTTGTCGCCTTGCGACAAGCGACCTCTACCGCGCCCGGCGCGCTCTCCGCGGATTCACCCTGCGATGAATCCAAATGCTTTCCAGCACGCCTAACGCAAACATCACCAGAACAAGGAACGAGCCTCCATAACTGATTAAGGGGAGCGGCACACCGGTAATCGGCGTGAGCGAAATTGTCATTCCGATATTCATAAAGACGTGGGTGAAAAGCAAAGTGACAATCGCCACCGACGCCAGCCTTCCCAGATCATCTGTGGCGGATGCGGCAATCAGCAGTCCGGTTAACAAGAGCGCACCGAACGCTGAAACGAGCGCGATCGTTCCGACAAACCCGAGCTGTTCACCAATCGCCGCGAAAATGAAGTCGTTATGGACAATGGTTGCAGGCAAGAACCCGAGCTGAACTTGGGTGTTGGGCGCGGCGAAACCTTTTCCATAAAAACCGCCTGATCCGATCGCGATGAGCGATTGGTTAATCGTCCAGCCCGCACCCAAAGGATCGTAATCCGGATTCAAGAAAGTTGTGAGCCGCTCACGCTGGTAGCTCTTCAGGCCCAGGTTGGCAACGACTGGCACAAGGGCTATGCCAAGGATAATGATCACCAGAAGGTATCGTTTCGGAACGCGAGCCACGTAGAGCAGCGCCAGAAGAGCTGGGATCCAGACGAGACATTCACCTAAGTCTGGTTGGATCAATATCAATAACCAGGGCGGCGCCATGATTGCACCGCAACTCAAGATCCTACCAATCGTTGGCCAGAATCCGGTCCAGTTTTCCGTGTTCGCCAGGAGCCACGCCAGCAAAAGCAAGGTGGCGACCACGGCCAGTTGAGCAGGCTGAAAACTCATCGGCCCGAGGTTGAGCCAGCTCCGTGCTCCGTATGTTGTCTTCCCTTTAAAATGCGTCAGCACAAGGAGTCCCAGACCAATTAGGTACATTAGCAACGGAAAAACAATGTTGTTAAGCCAACGCCTGTAATCGATCAGGGCGGCACCAAAGAACACTACCACCCCGACCACCAGCCAAATGATCTGCCGTCGCCACATCTCAGTCAGATACACGTCCTGACGCATGTAGGTAGCGCTGTAGATAGCCATCACACCAAAGATTGACAGGCTAACGGCGAGCAGAACAAGCAGCCAGTTCATGCCCAGCAATTTGCGAAGTAGAGAACTCATTACAGCCTACGCAGGGACGGACTAATTAATCCAGTGTCGGAACGCTTGCCAGCAACTTTCGAGTATATTCGTGTTGGGGATTGGAATAGAGCTGCGCAGCGCTTGCTTGCTCAACGACTTTCCCTCTGTGCATGACCACGACCTCGCTGCTGATGTGCTCAACAACCGCCAGATCGTGCGCGATGAACAGATAGGAGATACCGAGTTCCTCCTGTAAATCCTGAAGCAGATTCACGATCTGCGCCTGAACGCTTACATCGAGCGCACTCACCGGCTCGTCACAAATAATTAACGCGGGTTCAACCGCGAGCGCACGAGCGATCCCGATACGCTGGCGCTGGCCACCACTAAATTCATGCGGAAATCGACGCATCTGTTCCGGCTTTAAGCCGACTCGGCGTAGCAACTCAGCAACGCGGGCTTGTTTTTCGGCCCGGCTAAGACCCGGGAAATGGACATCCAGCGGTTCGCCGATAACCCGTTGAACGGACCACCGCGGGTTCAGAGAACTAAACGGATCTTGAAAGATCATCTGCATCTGACGGCGAAACGGTCGGAAATCGGTTGATGGCTCGATGAGTTGGCTTCGGAACAGAACTTCGCCGCGAGTGATCGGTGCGAGTCTCAGGATTGCCTTACCTACGGTTGTTTTGCCGCTGCCGCTCTCGCCAACCAGCCCTAAAGTTTTGCCTTGTGGAATGGAGAAAGAAACGTCAGTAACCGCTTTCATGTAATCCGTTGTTCGGCGCAGAATGGCGGACTGTATCGGAAACCAAACAGTGAGATTTCGAACCTCGAGAATGCTCACGTATGAGACGTAAATAGCTCCGTAAGTGGACTTGTAGGAACTGCTTGTGTCGTTCGTTCATGAAGACCTACCAGGAACGCTTCCCGCCCGGCTTCCACCCCCTTCCGGAACGCGGCTGCCATACGGACCGGATCGGAAGCGATTGCTATCGCTGTGTTGACAAGTACCGCGTCCGCCCCCATTTCCATCGCCTGAGCTGCCTGACTCGGTGCGCCGATCCCAGCATCGACCACTACCGGTACAGTTGCCTGATCGATGATAATCTGAATCTGGTCCCTGGTCTGCAGGCCCTGGTTACTCCCGATCGGTGACCCGAGCGGCATCACCGTTGCAGTCCCGACTTCCTCGAGACGTTTGGCCAGAACTGGGTCGGCATTAATATATGGAAGCACAACGAAACCTTCCGACACGAGCTGTTCTGCAGCTTTGAGCGTTTCAATCGGATCGGGCAGCAAATAATGTGGGTCGGGATGAATCTCTAGCTTCACCCATTTCGGGAGCCCGGCTGATGCCGCTAAGCGTGCGAGACGCACCGCTTCCTCCGCGTTCATTGCCCCGCTGGTGTTCGGCAGCAGCAAATACTTCTGTGCGTCAATATAGTCGAGCATATCGGCGAATGGATCGTGGGATCCCGACAGGTCTGCGCGCCTGAGCGCTACCGTGACTATTTCGGTGCCGCTTGCCGCCAGCGCTTCTCGCATCAAGCCGTTGCTGGAAAATTTCCCGGTACCAACCAAAAGGCGGGATTCAAACTCACGGCCGGCGATTCTTAATTTCGAGGAGGTCATTGGAATCTAGAAGTTAAGCTACATTTTGCATCTTATGCAAAATGTAGATTAGATTCTGGATGTGCGACCTTTCGGTGACGAGACTCCGAATCTCTCGGGTCATCTTTTGCTCGCTCATCCTTCGATGCGCGATCCGAACTTTCGCAGGACGATACTTTTCCTGTCGGCGTACGACAAGCAAGACGGCGCGTTCGGCCTGGTAATCAATAGACCAACGAACAAGAGACTGGTCGATTTTCTACCGGGCCAGGAGCTGGGAGTTCTTGAGAATGTTCCGGTCTATCATGGAGGCCCGGTGGAACCGCACGAGCTCATCATCGCTTCGTTTCAATGGACAGATGTGGAAACGAAGATAACGATGCACTCGGCCTGGTCACTCAATGAGCTGGAAGAGTTGCCTGTGAACGAGCGCAAAACATTGCGCGCGTTTGTCGGGTACTCAGGCTGGACCGGCGGCCAACTTGAAGCGGAATTACAACAAGACGCCTGGATCGTCCAAGCCGCCACGAAAACGATTCTGAACGGCAAAGCCGATGAGGGCACCTGGCTGAAAATAATGCGAACCCTCGGCCCGGCCTATCACCTGTTAGCCATTGCACCGGATCACCCGGAGTTGAATTAACGCCGGGAACGCCGGGAACGCCGGGAACGCCGGGAACGCCGGGAACGCCGGGAACGCCGGGAACGCCGGGAACGCCGGGAACGCCGGGAACGCCGGGAACGCCGGGAACGCCGCTCAATTATTTCTCAGTCGAGGGCGGTTCCTCAACGTCAAGTCTATTGTTCCGTCCTTTGAGCTGACTGCTATTTTGTCTCGCGGTGCTACGTGAGGCAACCATGATAGAGCAGAGCTCGTTTCCCTCCCTCTGAAGGTCGCCTACCTTATGCTGGCGAATCAGCCCGGATCCGACGAGCAACTCTATCCAAAAACAGCTTTCGTCGATCTCTTCCAGCACAATGTTAAGTTTCGAAATAAATTCAGCACGCGAACGCGACCGCTGCGCAGCTCGATAATTGGCCGCTGCCGAAGACGCAGCTTCAGCGAGCTGATATTGAACCACGCGTCCTTTTGGATTCTGACGGATATAGTCTATCAGGGCGAAGACACGCAGCGCGAACTTCTTCGTTCTGTCTCGTAGATCGATCATAACTCAAGTATATAACGTTATCATATTAGTTGCTGCACATTTCTGCGCCCTTGTCCCGCAAAACGATCGCGAAGCATTTCCGTTCTCGGCGTTCTCGGCGATCCCGGCGTTCACGGCGTTTTTTTTGCTGGCTTAGGCCAGCAAAAAAAGGCAACAGGTAGGGCGAATGAAGGTTGGCGTCCCTAAGGAGATAAAAGAGCAGGAGCATCGAGTCGCGGTGCTGCCGTCGGTTGTTTATCAGCTGACCAAGCTAGGGCACCAGGTCTTTGTTGAGCAGGGCGCAGGCGCTGGGGCCGGTTATCCGGATGAAGAGTATAAGGCCGCCGGTGCGACGATTTTGCGGAATCACGAAGAAGTATTTTTGCAGGGAGATTTGATCGTGAAGGTCAAGGAACCGCTCAAGTCCGAGTACTCACTCTTGCGCAACGGCCAGATACTTTTTACCTACCTGCATCTGGCAGCGACCAAGCCGTTGACCGAAGCCTTGATGCAGTCTGGAGTAACAGCGATCGCTTATGAGACGGTCGAGGTCAATCGACGTTTGCCGCTACTAGAGCCAATGAGCGAGATCGCCGGCCGCATGTCGATCATCGTGGGAGGCTATTTTCTGGCCAAGCACAGTGGAGGGAATGGTGTGTTGCTTGGCGGCGTTCCAGGGGTTCTACCAGGGAACGTCATAGTGATTGGCGGCGGAACGTCTGGCGTTAACGCCGCGCGGATGGCAACCGGGCTGGGTGCAGACGTCACCATTCTGGAAGTTGATGTTGAACGAATGCGGTTCCTCGACATTACGATGCATACGGCCCATACGCTTTATTCGAATGAAGCGCATCTGTTGGAGATTTTGCCGCGAACAGATCTGTTGGTGGGAGCGGTGCTGGTTCCAGGCGCGCGGGCACCGCGCTTGATCACTCGTGAAATGCTTCGATTGATGAGGCCTGGGAGCGTCCTTGTTGATATCGCGATCGATCAGGGTGGTTGCTGTGAGACTTCGCGTCCGACTACTCATCACGATCCGACTTATTTTGAGGAAGGGGTGGTGCACTATTGCGTGGCAAACATGCCAGGCGCATATGCACGAACGGCCACACAAGCGCTAACCAATGTTACCTCCCGGTACGTCGAATTTCTTGCTGAAGGTGGCGTTACAGGCGCAATCAAAAAGCAGCCTGCGCTGGCCAGCGGTATCAACGTGATGGACGGCAAGGTGCGGAACCGGGCGGTAGCAGAAGCGCACGGGTTACCGTACGAACCGGTGTAGGGCGGCGCTACCGACGATTGCCCATAAAGAAGTAACGGTAGACGGAAAACGGTAGATCGTAGACTGATAACCGCGCGCTATCATCGCGCCCTAAAACTGAACCACCTTAGCGTTCTTGATGTTTGGATTGGACAGAATCGCCGCAATGATCTCTTCGTCCGGAGCAGTGTCCAGATTCAGTACCGTTAACGCCTCTCCGCCGGGATGGTCTCGGCTCAGCGACATGTTCGCAATATTTACCCGATGGTTTCCCAGGACGGTCCCAATCTGGCCGACGATTCCTGGGACATCCAGATTCTCCAAAAGCAGCAGGACACCGACAGGTCGCGCTTCGACATGACGTCCGTTGATGTGAACCAGCCTGGGCGACGAGCCGATAAATGTGCCGGCTACTGAAACGGTTTCACCTTGTCCTGTCGCCTGGAGTTCAACAAGGTCGGAGAATTCGCCGGTAACGCTCTCCTTCGTTTCGATTGTCTTCAATCCCAGCGTCAGAGCCAACGCGCCTGCGTTCACAGCGTTGACCTCCATGCCGCCGGCTTCTTCCAGGAAACCCTTTAAAATATAGCGAGAGATCGGCCCGGTCTCGTACTCGTTTACCTTGCCGCTGTAATTGATTAGAAGATTCTCGCAGCGTTTCGGGGCGATCTGGCGGAGAAAACGACCGAGTCGTTCACCAAAGTCGAGATATGGCCCGATTACCGCGAGCGTTTTCGCATCGATGTTCGGAACGTTCACTGCATTCCGAATCACTCCCTCGAGCAGAAGCGCTCGCATTGCTTCAGCGATCTCAATGCCAACGCTTTCTTGCGCCTCACTTGTAGATGCGCCCAGGTGCGGCGTGAACACGACGTTTTCCAGGTTCCGTAGCGGAAATTCCGATGGCGGCGGTTCGGTTTCGAAAACATCCAGAGCAGCAGCAGCGATGTGACCGGACCGAAGTGCATCGGCCAGCGCCGTCTCATCAATCAACCCACCGCGAGCGCAATTGATGATCCGTGCGCCTCGCTTCATTTTAGCCAGTCGCTTCGCGTCGATCAGGTGCTTGGTCTCAGCGGTCAGTGGCATGTGCAACGTTACAAAATCGGCGCGAGATAAGACATCATCCAGATCTTCAAATAGCTCTACTTGTAAAGAACGTGCACGAGTAGGGGAGAGATAAGGATCATAGGCAAGAGGCCGCATCCCGAATGCTATGGCGCGCCGCGCGATCTCGGTGCCGATTCGTCCCATGCCAAGAATGCCGATGGTTTTCCCGTGCAACTCGACTCCCTCAAAATTCTTGCGATCCCATTTTGCCGCTTTTACGCTGGCATGCGCTTGCGGAATATTGCGTGCGATTGAAACCAGCAGCGAAAAGGCATGCTCAGCGGTCGATACGGTATTGCCGCCGGGTGTGTTCATCACGATAATTCCCCGGCGAGTCGCTGCTTCGACGTCCACGTTATCAACACCGACTCCAGCTCGACCGACGGCCTTTAGTTTCTTCGCGGCTTCAATCACTTTCGCCGTTATCTTTGTCT
This sequence comes from bacterium, assembly GCA_046727075.1. GTDB lineage: Bacteria > Verrucomicrobiota > Verrucomicrobiia > Chthoniobacterales > JAFAMB01 > JBKPBY01. The sequence continues at coordinate 31,590 of JBKPBY010000038.1, forward strand.
GCGACCGCACGACGATCGCTGAATAGTCTGCGACGATCGAAACTAACTCAGACTCCTTCAAGCCGATCTTAACATCGACCAGCAGGCGGCCTCCTTCCTGCAGCAGTTCAACCCCTTTCGGAGAAATGGAATCTGCGACGAGTACTCGCGGTTTATCCATGATTCAGCCCAGATTCCGAAGTTGTCTTAAGAATCTGCCGCGTCAAGCGCGGCCGAACCCGGCGCCGCTGAACCCCGAAGAGGCGCTCCGAAAGTTTTCGGAGCGCCGGTTTCGGCCCGGGTCGAGGCGAAAGAAACTTCGCTGCTCCGTCTGTCGTGCAAGACTTCTTCTCGTTTGACTGCTCTTGAAGCCGCTTCCGCGAGACTGGTCCGGTATCTGGCAAGCGCCATCAGCGGCCAGTTATTCCGGTACATGTCGTACTTGAGATAGAAGACCAACGGGAATCCGGTCCCGGTAATGAGTGTCTCGCTCCACGAGCCGTCCGGATTTTGGTTCGATACCAGATATTCGATTCCTTCACGTACACTGCGCCGATCGACGTCCGGGAAAGCACATAGACCGAGTAGCGCCCACCCCGTTTGCGACGCGGTAGTTGTGCCTTGGCCCCGCAGCGACGGGTCATCGTATGAAGCAACTGTCTCGCCCCATCCGCCGTCAGCGTTTTGGCATTCCTCTAGCCAGGTTCGTGCCTGTTGAATCCAGGGTTTGTTCATGTCTGCACCGATCGCCAGGAGTCCACGGAGGACCTGAGACGTTCCGTAAATATAGTTTACCCCCCAACGGCCAAACCAAGCACCATCAGGTTCTTGCTGTCTCTTTAGAAATTCGACACCGCGTGCAATTGCCGGATCAGAAGTGTGAAATCCAAGCTTGCCCAACGCCTCGAGCGCGCGCGCAGTTACGTCGCAGCAACTCGGGTCGAGGATCGCGTTATGATCTGCGAACGGGACATTTTCAAGAAGCGGGTTCTGCACATCCTTATCGAATGCAGCCCAACCGCCGTCTTTGCATTGGAACGCTAGCAGCCATCGAACCGCGCGGGTGAGAACCACCGGATCGGTTTCATGCCCGGATTCGGTTAGCGCCAGCAAAACCATGGCCGTGTCGTCCACATCCGGATAGTAGGCATTTTCAAATTCGAATGCCCAGCCCGACGGCTCCACTCCGGGAACATTCGCTACCCAATCGCCGGCGATTCGGACCTCGCGTGCCAGCAGCCAATCAATTGCTTTCTTGATCGAAGGATTCTTAATCGTGATCCCTGATCGCGCCAGCGATGTGACTGTGATTGCAGTGTCCCAGACCGGAGAAAGACAGGGCTGGATCCGGAAGCCTTCTTCATCTTCAACGAAAAGTTCGCGAAAGTCGCTTTCTGCTTTTTTGTATACCGGATGATTCCTGTCGTACCCAAGACAGCGCAAAGCAATCATCGAATTCAGGATCGCTGGAAAGATCGCAGCCAAGCCGTCGCAACCCTCGCCAATCCGTTGGATCATCCAACTTTCAGCTTCTTGGAGCGCTTTACGACGCCATGGGAGCGAACCTTTCTTCTCAATCCGCTTAAGCCATCGATCGAGCGCCAGGAAGAGTTGTCGCATTACGGATGCTTGGGTGTAGAGCGTCACTTCCGGATTTAACAAGAGTTCGCGAATCTGGCATTCCGGCGGGAGCTGGCGAGTTGGTTTGTAATGGTTGATGATTGCCAACGGAACGATCATAGCGCGCGTCCACGACGAGACTGCGTGCATGTGAATCGGCAACCATTTGGGCAATAACAGAAATTCGACAGGAATAGAAGGGACAGCTTCCCATGGCACTTGGCCAAGCAGGGCCAAGTAAAGTCGAGCGTAAGTGTTGGTCCTTTCCATCCCTCCGAGTTGATGAATCCGTTCGCGAGTCTGGACCATCATTGGGTCGTCAGGTGAATAGCCGGCCAGCTTCAGAGAGAGATAGGCTTTGACCGAGGCGTTCACTTCCGACGGACCTTCAGGATAAATGTTCCATCCGCCGTCAGGTAAGCGCCGAGCCAGGAGATGCTCGATACATTTCTGCTGTAAATCCAAGTCAATGTCGCCCGACCAATACATAAAAGTCATCAGGTCGGAACAAAGTGTTGAATCGACTATAAGCTCGCCAACCCAGTATCCATCTGGATTCTGGAGGCCAAACAAGTGCCGCTGTGCCTTGGAAATTGCGTCGC
>JBKPBY010000039.1:0-14127 GCA_046727075.1 bacterium
AAGAGCCTGCATCATGGCTAGACACCTTCTATGGTTGGTCAGTGCGCTTATCTTCGTCGGATTGGTAATTCTCATTGACTCGAATTCCGCACAATGGGTTTTCCTCGTCCGTGTTCAATGGGTCGTGTTGTTTGGCTTAACAATCCTTCCACTGCTCGCGCATAGTTTCGGTCGCGAGCTACTTATTGGTGCGTATGAACTGAACAACAGGCGGGCAGGTTTTCATGTCGGATTGCTGCTGATGCTAGTCGCAACATCCATTGTCGACACGGCAGACACCGCGCAGAAATATGGACAGGAACGGCTACGGGAGCCACTTGGAAATCTATTGTTCCCCTGGTGGGGATGGATCCTGCTAGCCTCGGTGATGGTCGCGGTGAATGTTGTGGCGGCCTTTGCCGCCACATCGCATAAGATAAGGATCCAGGTGATATGCGGGCTGATCGCCGGGTTTTTTGTGGGAGCGGGAGCGCGGGCATTTTTGGAGTTCTTTGTCGCTCGCCAGATTTTATCTCTGCTCGACCAAGCAGTCGTTCGTTCAACTCTGATTCATGCGTGTGGTGATTTGGTAAAATCACCAGTTTCATGGTTAGCATCTATTCTTCCACCCTGGATAAGTAGCGGCTATTTTAGGTTAGACAAAAACGCTTTTCTAATCGAACCGGGTCACATCCGTGCCGCGGTCTCTTTTGTAGCCACTACCTGGTTGTATTTATGGTTGAGAACCAAGCGGCTCGCGCCTTTATGCTATTTTCTGCTTGTGACCACCGTCATACTGTGGAGCCTTTCTGGGCTCTCATTTTTTCTAGATGCGTTTCGGATTCCTTTTTTTGTTCCAATCCTTCTTTGGTTATCCGTCGCGGCACTTCACCGGAAAGCCGACCATTTTTATCGAATCCATCAGAAGGTTTCAGAGCAGCAAGATGTTTGCGTAACGCCATCGGACCCCGGATCAATTTTGGAGCGCGCGATCGAAAACGATGATCGGATCATTCTTGTGGCGGCAGGCGGCGGCGGAATTCAAGCGTCCGCGTGGACGGCACGGGTGCTGACTGGCTTGGAAGAGATCTGCGCCGAAAAACAGCCAGGTCGATTTTCTCAGTCGCTAAAGCTGCTGAGTGGGGTTTCCGGTGGCAGCGTCGGGATCATGTATTTCGTGACAGCCTGCAAGCTCGAGGGATTCCTCTCGAGAAAGCGCTCTTGGAACGGCAGTTCGGCCAATGTCTTACAGGCTGTTGCTGACGTGGCAAAAGGATCTAGCCTGAGCGAGGCGATTCAGGGCCTGGCTTACACCGACTTCATCCGAGCCGTAACGCCCTTCTTGCTTACCGATGTTTATCGGGACCGTGCAGAAGGCCTGGAGCGGGCCTGGATCAGAAACGCAAAAGAGCTGAGCTTGAGTTATTCCGAAATTCTGCAAAAGGCCACGTTAAGGGGCTGGCAGAAGGATGTCGCTCGAGGGGAACTGCCCGCGGTGATCTTCAACGCGACCATCATCGAGACCGGTGAACGTCTCGCGTTTTCAACGACAGCACCCAGCAGATGCCTGTTGCAAGAAGGGCTTACAACTTGCGCGGCTTTCCGGGATTTCAGTTCCATCTATGAAGGAGCAGATATTGCAATCACAACAGCAGTGAGACTCTCTTCCGCATTCCCATTCATTTCACCCCCAGCGCGGCCTCTCGCCGCAGCTAGCCTTCCCGATGGAAAACCTATCGCCGGAGGACAACGCAAAGGGGATCGAGGCGAAAGCGGCTTCATGAACATGCATTTGGCCGATGGCGGTTATTACGACAACTCTGGTGTTGCCGCCCTTGTTCAATGGCTACATAACGGCCTAAGTGATTTGGCCGGTCGCAATCCAACTAAGTTACCGAAGCATATACTTGTTATTCGAATCAACGCTTTTCCGGCGTCTGAAAAAGGATATGTAAAAAAACATCGAGGCACATTTTTTCAAATCTGGGCGCCGCTCCTTTCATTGAATACCTCGCGAGGTGCCGCGCAGGCTTGTTCGGCTGATCGCGAATTGCAATTACTGCGCGAACGGTGGAGCCGCGACGGGTTAGCTCTGCAGAAGAGCCGACAAGGACTCGAGGTCGCGATCGAGACGGTGGATTTTACTTTCTCTCCAAGCGGAACCAGCGGGAAGAAACGCCCACCTCTATCGTGGCACTTGCGAATGGAGGAACAAGCCGAAATCGAGAATGCTTGGAATCAAATTCGCACGAACGAACAGGTTCAGAAAGTGCTAGCATATCTCGGCGTACGTCCTCTCCGCGTTAAGCGGACAACACGCTCAGCATTGCGTGATGGACACTTCAGCTTCACGGCGCTCGTGAAACGTACGACAGACGCTCGCAAAAGCTAACGACGGGCCCGCATCGCAGCCCGGGAATAAGGACGCGTGAAAAAGGGTAGTTCACTATGGAGTTATTCAATGCAATCCGAGTTTGAAGAGTAAAGGCGGTGTTGGTTAGTGAGGAGGGTCAACCGCTGCAGCTGCGGCGGTTGCACTCTCCTGAGGGAGCCACTGTGGCCGCTCAAAGTTGGCGACCCGGATCATTACCGCTGCAGCTCTAGCTTCAGCTTACTGCGGCACTTTCCGTTGCTCGCGCGTGTTTCGCTTGCGCTTCGCCCTGCGCTAATCCTCATTCTCCTATGCCTAAGATCGTTCGTTTTCATGAAGTTGGGCCCCTGATCGCCAAGACGTTCAAATTGGACGAAATCGTCGAGGCCCATCGCTACATGGAATCGAACGAGCAGATCGGCAAAATGGCGGTGTCGGTTTAACAGCAGCCGCCAACCCAAGATCTATGAAATACCGCAAACTAGGTAAGACCGGCTTTGAAGTTTCTGAAGTAAGTTTAGGCACCTGGCAGATAGGCGCGGAGTGGGGCTCGATTTCCGAAAAGGATGCAGTCGCGTTGCTGCACGCCGCCATCGACAACGGTATCAATTTCTTTGATACCGCGGATGTCTATGGTGACGGGCGAAGCGAAAGCCTGATCGCTCAAGTGCTGGCTGAGCGGCGTGAAAAGGTCTTTGTCGCGTCCAAGGCAGGCCGCCGTCTTCAACCGCACACCGCGGACGGTTACAATGAAAAGAATCTTACGGCATTCGTTGAACGAAGTTTGAAGAACTTGAGGCGCGAGACGCTGGATCTGGTGCAACTTCATTGTCCGCCCAACGATGTTTATTATCGACCGGAAACTTTCGAAGCCCTCGATGGACTCAAGCTAGCCGGGAAAATCCGGCACTACGGTGTCAGCGTTGAAAAGATCGAAGAAGCGATCAAAGCGACAGAGTTTCCCGGCGTAGCCAGCGTTCAAATTATTTTCAACATTTTCCGGCAACGGCCAAAAGAGCTGTTTTTTCCGCTCGCCCAAAAGCGCGACGTCGGAATCCTAGTACGGCTTCCGCTCGCCAGCGGCCTTCTGGGAGGCAAGATCACTAGGGAAACCCAGTTCGCCGCTGATGATCACCGCAGTTTCAATCGGCACGGTGAACAATTTGATCGAGGAGAGACGTTTTCCGGCGTCGATCTCGATATTGCTTTGGACGCGGTCGAAAAAGTGCGGCAGATCGTGCCGCAAAATGTGACTATGGCCAGTTTCGCTTTGCGCTGGATTCTCGAGTTTCCGGAGGTCAGTTGTGTTATTCCGGGGGCGAGAAATGCCGGTCAAGTCCTTGAGAACATTAAGGCGGCGGAGGTACCTGCATTAACACCGGCCCAGATGGATGCTCTTGAGCGGGTCTATCAGGACAAGGTCCATGATTTAGTCCATCAGCGTTGGTAGCATTGATAATTCAAGCGACTTCGTTAACGAGTTCGCCGATGGGTGGGGTGGCTATCCTGACTCTGTCGCCGGATAACAACGTAAAGTCGTTTGGCGGCACAATACCGGTCCCGGTAAACAAAAACGCGCCAGCAGGAAAGCTCAACTCACGATAGAGGTGCTCGACCAAATCCGCAAAGCCCCGCCGGATTCGGGCGAGCGTTGTCCTACCCTGGAATGCGCGTTCACCGCCTCTCTCAACTACACAACTGATTTCTGTACCCAAATCCGGCGGTTGATCCTCGATCCAGATCGCCGGTCCGATCGCGCAACTGTTGTCGTAGATTTTCGCTTGAGGCAGGTACAACGGATTTTCGCCTTCAATATCGCGAGATGAAACGTCGTTGCCCAGGGTATATCCAACAATCCGTCGATCTCGATTGATCGCCAGAACTAATTCCGGTTCCGGTACAGTCCAGCGCGCGTCCCGACGAATTCGAATCCGGCCGCCGGGGCCAACTACCCGCCACCCGGCCGCTTTGAAGAAAAGTTCGGGCCGCTCCGCTTCATAGACCATCGAATAAAAGGGTGCCGCCCCGCTTTCCTTGGATTCCTCTCGACGCCCTTCCCGGCTTCGTTCATACGTGACACCGGCAGCCCAAATCTCCTGGGTACCGATTGGAGCAAGAATCTCTTCCCCTGCCGGAGGTGGAGCGGTGGCCGTTTTCCTCGACACGTCCAACAAATGACGATGGAGATTTGGGAGATTCAATAGTTCATCAAAATCGGTGGCATGAACCTGAAAGAACTTGCTTTCAGATTTCAGTAAGAATCCTTGCGTTGTCCGATAGAGGTGCATGTCAGTGCGACGGCCTCGGCACCGCATGACCTCGAGAGCCGATGAGAAAATCAAAATCGGCTCCAACATCGGCTTGCATCACGCGTTCGCAATATAACCGCTGATAGCCACCCGACGGCAGCTCGGGCGCAACCCAAGAACTCCGCCGCCGCTCGAGCTCTGCGTCTTCGACCAGCAGACTGAGCAAGCGGTTTTCCACATCAACTTCAATCAGATCACCGTCTTGCACGAGGGCGAGCGGTCCTCCAACTGCCGCTTCCGGTGCGCAATGGAGTATCACAGTTCCGTAGGCGGTCCCGCTCATGCGCGCATCCGAAACACGGATCATATCAGTGATACCGCGCTTCAATAACGCAGGCGGCAGCCCCATATTGGCAACTTCCGCCATCCCGGGATAGCCGCGCGGCCCGCAATTCTTTAAAACCAGAATCGAGTTTTCGTCTGCCTCAAGGTTCGGGTCATCGATTCGCTCATGGTAATGTTCGATGTTTTCGAACACGATCGCTTTTCCGGTATGCTTCGATAAATGTGGGCTCGCGGCGGACGGCTTCAGCACGGCTCCGTCCGGAGCTAAGTTACCCCGGAGAACGGCGATACCACCCGACTTGACTAACGGATTAGAGAGGGGACGAATCACTTCGGCGTTATAACATTCGGCGTTGCGAACGTTCTCCCAGACTGTGGCACCGCTCACGGTCAAAATATCGCGATGAAGCAGACCGGCCTCAGCCAATTGGCGCATCACGACCGGCAAGCCACCAGCATAGTAAAAGTCTTCCATCAAAAAACGACCCGAAGGCATCAAATCGACCAGCGTCGGAACCGCTCTCCCCAATTGATCCCAATCGTTCAGGGTCATCCGGACCCCAACTCTTCCGGCAATGGCCAGGAGATGAATCACACCATTGGTCGACCCGCCTACTGCTCCGTTGACCCGAATTGCATTTTCAAAGGCCTCACGGGTTAGGATCTTTGAAGGTCGCAGATCTTCGCGGACCATATCAACGATTCGTCGCCCAGCCATCTGGGCCAGCACTCGGCGTCTTGCGTCCACCGCCGGAATCGCAGCGTTGTGTGGTAAAGCTATTCCAAGCGCTTCAACCATCGATGCCATGGTGGAAGCTGTTCCCATCGTCATACAGTGACCCGCGCTGCGCGACATGCACGCTTCCGCTTCGGAAAATTCGCACAGAGTCATCCGACCTGCTCTAACCGCCTCCGAGAATTGCCAGACACTGGTGCCGGAACCGATCAGCTGTCCCTTGAACCGGCCGTTCAACATCGGGCCGCCCGACACCACGATACTGGGAAGATCGCAACTGGCTGCTCCCATCAGCAAAGACGGCGTCGTCTTGTCGCAGCCGGTCAGCAGTACGACTCCATCGATCGGATTCCCGCGAATCGACTCTTCCACATCCATACTGACCAGATTGCGAAAGAGCATAGCGGTTGGCCGAAGATTCGACTCTCCCAAGGACATCACCGGAAATTCAAACGCGACACCGCCCGCCTGCAGCACGCCCTGTTTAACCTTGTCTGCCAGTCCGCGGAAATGGGCGTTGCAGGGGGTCAACTCGGAATAAGTGTTACAGATCCCGATGACCGGCCGCCCATCGAAGGTATCGTCGGGTAACCCTTCATTACGCATCCAGCTCCGATGAATAAACACATCGCGGCTTGTACCTCCAAACCACGCCTGGGAACGAAGTGCTCCGTTGGATTGCTCTTTCATCGAAAAATCTCTCTGAATTTGAGTTTCGTTTTCTGCATAAAATTTGTCATGCCGGTTGCTATCCACTCCTTAATCACTCTTCACCAATCACTTCTTGCTTCTCACCTCTCACACGCCACACTCACTGCTCAGCACGCTCCCGGCCGTACAGCAACAGCATGGCAATAATCACGATCCCGTAAATCACCTGACGGCCGGCCTCCGGCATTTGTATGACTGAAAGTATCGACTGAAGCAGGGTTATTAGAATGACTCCGGCAATGGTTCCGAGAAATGTGCCGCGCCCGCCGAGAATCCTCGTACCGCCCAAAACGACGGCAGCAATCGCGGGCAGAAGATAAGAATCACCCATTGCCTGGTAGGCGTGGGTGGAATAGCCGGCCAGCAGCACCCCCGAAAACGCTGAACAGGCACCGGATATAGCGAAACAAAAAAGTATCACCCGTCGAGTGTCGACTCCGGAGAGATAAGCGGCCGATTCCCGATTCCCGATCGCGTAGACTCGTCGACCGAACACGGTCCTCCTCAGCAGTATGATCAGAACCAGTGCGACCAGGCCCCAGACCACGAGCGCGTTGGGAACCCCAAGCAATGAGCGTCCGACTGCAATCCAATGCATCGATGGAGTTGCCCGATCCTGAGGCGCATAACCGCTGGTATGGACGATCATCAGGCCCTGCGCGAGAACATTGGTTCCTAAGGTAAAAATCATCGAGGGAACGCGAAGATAAGCTACCCCGATCCCGTTAACCAGACCGACAAGAAGGCCGCAGCCAACACCGAACGGGATAGCAAGTGCAATCCCCGCTTGTCCCCAGCCAGCCGCGGTCGTCGACATCATGCCGCCAATCGTCACAACCCAGGGAATCGAAAGATCGATCTGACCCAGTAGAATGATCAACATTAACCCCGACGCGATGATCCCGAGAAATGAGGCGACCTGCAATTGTTGCAGCAGGTACTCCGGGGAAAGAAAGTTCGAGGAGTAGAATGAGCCGACAAAAAGCAAAGCGACAATACAGCCGAGAACAGCCAGCACGATTGGATCGATTTGCCTCAGTATTGGGATGCGCATCGCCGGTTCTCGATCAGCCTCCTGCGTAGATTTCGAGCCGGTTCTTGACTCGTAACAGGCGCAACGAACTCAAACTCACTGCTCCAAGCAGAACGGCTCCGAGGAACAGCGGCTGCCAAAGCGGATCGAGATCGAATACGATGAGCAAATCGCCGATCGTTCGGAGAACAAATGCCCCGAAGATCGAACCGATGGCTCCACCTGAGCCGCCGAAGAGCGAGGTCCCGCCCAACACCACCGCAGCGATGGAGTTCAACGTGTAAGTGCCTCCCAAAGTCGTATTCGCTTCCCCTGAGTAGGTAACGCAGGTCAAAAGCAACCCGGCAATTGCGGCCAGGATCCCGGCCATCAGGTAAGCAAAAAACCTGGCTCGGCCGATCGGGATTCCGGACATGAAAGCAGCTTGCTCGGAAGACCCGACAGCGTACGCGGCCCGACCCAGGATCGAGTGTTTGTAAGGCAACCAAAACAGGAGGACCACAGCCAGCAACAGAACCAAAGTGACTGGAACGCCGCCGGGCAAAGATCCAACAACGGCATCGGCAAAATCTGTATTAATCGTTCCACCGGGAGCGGGCCGTAGCCAAAGGGCGAACCCAAAGTAAATAGCGCCGGTCGCAATGGTCGCAATGATCGGTTGCAACCGGCCGAGGACAACGATCGCGCCGTTGATCGTGCCACAGAGAGCTCCAACCAGCAGTACCGCAGACACTCCTAGAGCGGTCTCGAGCGGTGAGCCAGCCACGAGAGTTGACGCGACACAGTTTGCCAGGACAAAGACCATCCCTACCGACAGGTCCAGACCGGCAGTTAAAACCGGAATGGTCTGCGCCATAGCGATCAATGCCAGTAATACGCCTTTGTTAGCCGCGGTATTAATGACCCTGGGATTCAGACCTGCCGGATGTTTTGTGACATAAATTGTCAACATCGCGATGAGGAGCAGCACAGCGAAAAGAATTTTCCGCTGCGACGCGATGTGAAAATGCCAGTCTGGTCTGCGGTTCACCTTTGCCGGGACTGCCGTTTCCTGGTGTTCGCTTTCGTTCGTTGCCGTTGGCCGCTGGGATCGAACGGGATCGAATGTGATCGAGCGGGATCGAGCGGTACACTGCTCGCTGTCGTTCGCTGCGGTCCGCTGGTGTTCACTGTTGCTCATCGGCAGATTGAGAGCGCTGGTGACAAGATTGCGTTCGGTGATCTCTCGTCCTTCCAGGGATCGTACGACTCGCCCTCCATAAAGCACCAACACCCGATCACAACATCCGATCAGCTCATCGTAATCTGTGGAATAAAACAAGATCACCGCTCCTTGATCGGCCAACTGCCGCAGGGTCTGGTAAAGTTCTTGTTTTGTGCCCACATCGACACCGCGAGTCGGATCGTTCAGGAGGATGATTCGCGGCTCGGTCATCAGCCATTTTCCGATCACGGCTTTCTGTTGATTGCCTCCAGAAAGAGCGCCGACCGGACCCGCAACCCCGTCGCAGCGGATATTCAGGAGCCCGACCATCTTTCTGACGGCTCGCTCTTCTTTGTTGTGCTCGATCAGACCGAAACGCGTGAATCGCTCAGCGGCAGCAAAGGAAAGATTATCCCGGATCGACATCGGCAGCATTAACCCTTCGGTCTTTCGATCTTCCGGAATCAGCGCAATTCCTTTTCGTTTAGCCGTGCATGGATCCTTCAGCCTCACGACCTTGCCATCGACGGCGACGGTACCGTTCACCCCATTTAAGACGCCAAATAGAGCCAACAAAAATTCGTGTTGGCCCTGTCCATCGAGTCCGCCTAACCCGACCACTTCGCCTCGCCTGATCGAAAGATCGATGCCTCCCAAACGTCCCACCCAAGAGAGATTCTTTACCTCAAGCACCGGGGCGCCACTGGCTGTCTTCGCTGGTTTCGGGGGAAAAACGCTCTGATACTCCCGCCCGATCATCATCTCTACAATCTCATCGTCACTCTTGGTCCCAGTCTCGAACGTAGCGACATACCGGCCGTTGCGATAAACCGTGCACTCGTCAGCCAGCGCGGCTATCTCGTGCATCCGATGAGAGATATAGATGATCGCCAAGCCTTCTGATCTGAGCTGTTTGAGCACCCGGAAAACTCTTTCGACATCGGCTGCGGTTAACGCAGATGTTGCTTCATCCAGGATAAGAATCTTGGGATTCCGAGCCAGCGCCTTGGCAATCTCTACCATTTGTCGGCGCGATAGCGGCAAGTCTTTAACTCGCGCGAGGGGATGGATGTCTTCGGTCCCGGCCCGAGCTAATGCCGCCTCGGCCAGGCGGCGCTGAGCCCGCCGATCGATTTGGCCCAGCCGAGCCGGGGGACTGGTTATCGCAATATTATCGGCTACCGACAGATCCGCGATGAGCGACAACTCCTGGAAGATACAAGCGATACCGGCGGCGGTCGCTGCCGCCGGCTTACGAAATGTTACCGGGCGTTGTTCGAGCTCCATTAGCCCGGCATCTGGCTGAACAACTCCAGCCATTACTTTGATTAATGTCGATTTTCCGGCACCATTTTCGCCGAGCACCGCATGGATCCGGTTGCAGCGACAAACCAAGCGCGCGTCTTCCAACGCCCGCACGCCGCCGTAGCGCTTCGAGATTCCCTCCATGCGAAAAAGCGCTGCCGTTCCGTTACCCATGATTATCTGCTGTATTTCATCCTCGTTCTCATCCTTCTCCTCGTCCTCGAAAACGTCGTATTTCTTCGATCATCACGGACAAACCGCAGAACACAAAGATCAAGGGCGCGGCTCGGCAGAGCCTCGTCCTATCGGTCATTCGCGAAGCACATCATTGATTCGCCTCCGACTTGCCCATGATCTCCTCGGCAGTAAAGCCGATGTTGCAAGCCGGGAATGAGTTTCCAACAAAGAAATTGTCTTGCAGATTTGGGTAATAATCCTGGCCCTCTTTCATATTTGGCCATTCGACATAGGAAACCGGCAGACTGATCGACTGCGGAACTGGATCACCTCGAAGCGCCAGGATGGCTGCCTTGATGGTGACCGCAACCTGGGCCGGTCCGGTGCCGCCTGAGGAACCGTGAAGACCCTGGTCCGCGTACTTGGCGCACAATTTACGGTATCCGTTCTCGGTCTCTCCAGAAACCGGAATCATCGGATGATGCGCATCAATGAGGGCTTGAACGGTGCCGGTGGAGCCGCCCTGGGTGTAGATCCCCACGAACTGTTTATGCACAGCAATCGCATCAGCCGTAACCTTCTGAGCAGTCCCGTCATCCCATTTGCCGACTACTTCAATGACCTCGAACTTCTTCCCCGATTTATCGAGCACTTCGTGGAAACCATTGTGCCGATCCCGGTCAACCGAATTGCCCGAAGGACCGCGAACCTCCAGAATTTTGCCGCTATCCGCTTTGATCTCTTTCAAGAGCCAACGGGCAGCCAGCCGGCCGAGCTCAACTTGGTCGACATTGACCGTAATCGCATCCGGAGACTCGATCACGTTATCGAATGATAACAGGACCACACCAGCTGCGTTGGCGCGCTTGACGACCGGCGCGAAAGCGGCCGGGTTGAGCGCGTTAACAATCACCGCATCATAGCCGGAGTCGATGAAGTTATTGGCAGCGGCTATTTGGGCAGCGAGATCTTCGCCGGTTGAGACCACTTTGAATTCTTTCAGCTGACTCTTGACGTCCGCTTTTTCAGCATAGGCTTTAGCGGTCTTGATCATTTGGATGCGCCAGGTATTTCCAATAAAACCGTTGACTAACGCGATCCGATAGGGCCCATCCTTTTTGGGCCATTTTAAATACTTGATGTCCGAACTCCAGGGTTTCAGACAGTCGGCATCGGCACCTGGCCCGGAAACGACGTGCGGACCGGCCGCAAGCGCAGCCGTCGAAAGGCTGCTCATCAGTACCAGACCACAGGTCGTCGCCAGGGTCCGGGCGCTGAGAAACGCGGTTTTTGTGGGATTTGTTTTCACTTGAGGGGGAAGCGTGATTTTACGCGTAAGAAGCATAGGGGACGAAATTTGATGGTGTCAACGTTTCATATGATTTATTTAAGAGATTGATATACGCAACTGGACCAGGGAGCAGCTTGCGCGCTCCGCGCCGCAGAACGCGTACGGTTACTAGGAACTATGAAGACCAGGCGCTCGGCCCATAAGATCAACTCCAAACGCAAGCCGCGCGTTAGGCGGGAAGTTGTTGCTTCGCTGGCCCAACGGATTCTGTCAGGTGAACTTCGCCCTCACACCTATCTACCCAAAGAGTCTGAGTTATGCGCCGAGTATCGAGTCAGCCGGACCGTGATTAGAGAAGCCACCAAGATTCTTGAATCCAAAGGATTACTTCGCAGCCGCAGCCGTGTTGGCACCCAGGTGCTGGATCCGAACGAATGGAATATGCTCGATGCCGATCTGCTTGCCTGGTCAGGGCCGGACTTCCACGATCCACAGTTCGTTTTTTCGCTCATGGAAGCGCGCCAGATCATTGAGCCGGTTGCCGCAGAATTAGCTGCCTGTCGAGCTGACCTCCGGGACCTGGCAAAACTCGATGAGGCTTACCAACGGATGCGGGCATCCTTGTTGCCGGGAGGTTCTCACGACATTCAGAAATGTTCGGAGGCAGACCTGGATTTCCATACCGCTCTGCTGGCCGCCAGTCACAACCATGTCCTGATCCAACTAGCCAGCGTCATCCGCGCAGCATTACGTGCGTTGTTTGAACTCACCACTCACCTCGGGTCCGCTCATGAACGGGCTCTCCATCTGCATGGCGACGTCGTTGAAGCAGTGCGCCTGCGACAGCCGGAAATCGCTCGAGCCACAATTCTGAAGATCCTGGACGCCGCCGTCGTCGATCTCGATCTGGCGTCCATCACTGCGGAGGCCCCCTCGTCTCATCAATCGACAATCCCGGAAACAACGAAGCAGCACCCATGCCAGGGCCAAAGCCTCGAAAAGCGCGAACTGAAGACTATGCGCAATATCATTAGCAAATTCTGCCGAAAAAGCGCACTCCCCAAATGAACCTTGTACAATTCTTGGATCTTAATGGCGATCAGCGGATTGGCAGCCCCGTCAACGGACCTCTTCGGATCCTGGATCGGTTCAATTCGGTTTACGAGTTAGCCAATCAAGCCATTCGCACGCAAACCCCTCTAATCGACCTGGTCACTAGCCATTTGACCGATCGAACCGAATCTTACGATCAAGTCATTGCAGAGCGGAGGATACGTGTCCCGCTCCACCATCCGGATCCGGCTCGGTGCTGGGTTTCTCTAACTGGTCTGACCCATCTCGGTAGCGCGAAATCACGAGATGCGATGCATGCGAACCTGGCGGCTAAACCAGACGAACTGACCGACAGCATGAAGATGTTTCGGCTCGGGTACGAAAACGGGAAACCCGGACCGGGAAAAATCGGAGCTCAACCGGAATGGGCTTTCAAAGGTGACGGTCAATGCCTGGTTCATCCAGAGCAACCGATCTTATCACCAGGATACGCCCATGGCGGCGGTGAAGAAGCAGAAATCACTGGCCTATACATCATCGACCCGGACGGTCATCCGGTCAGGATCGGCTATGCGCTTGGCAACGAGTTTTCCGATCACGAACTGGAGCGCCTGAATTATCTTTATCTAGCCCATTCCAAATTGCGTCGGTGCTCTTTTGGTCCCGAATTATTCGTAGGTGTTCTGCCTGCCGGCCTGGTTGGAAAGGTGCGGGTCTGGCGAGATGAAAAAGAAGCTTGGAGTGCCACCCTGCTCACCGGGGAGGACAACATGTGCCACTCGATAGCGAACCTGGAGCACCACCTTTTTAAATACTCACTCTTCCGTCGTCCGGGCGACGTGCATATCCATTTCTTCGGCGCGAGCGTATTGAGCTCTCAGGAAGGCTTTAAGGTTCGAGCAGGTGATATTTTTGAAGTCGAATGCGACGTCTTCGGAAAATCGTTGCGCAACCCGTTAGCCCTGGCCGAAGACGAAGGCTTCATTTCGGTGAGGACGATATAAGCCCCCCAGGCAGGGCCGATAGGGCAGATAAAAGCACGGTGCGGACGGCCTGCTAGGCGAGGATTCGCCGGGTAATGAGCGACGGCGCCTCATTTAAAAAAGAACGGTTGACTAACGACACATTATCATTATCATGTGAATAGTGAAGACTGAGCGGATTACCGTACTAGCCACACCAGATTTCAAGCGCTTCTTGGAGAGCGAAGCAGAGCACGAGGGGATCAGTGTGGGTGAATTGATTCGCATTCGTTGCGGCCAACCGACGGAGGAAGAGCAACTTCTGCACGAGCTGACCAAGCAACTGCGGGCCGAGGTAGGTGAAACCAAGGCGCAGATCAAGCGTGTCAGTGCGAAGGTCGATGGTACGCTCGCAGACCTTGCAAACCAACGCCGGAAAGCAAAGGCAGCGTGAGCGCCCTTACGGAAGTGCTTAACGCAGTCCGCGAAGTTATGACACTTACGCACGACGTGAAGGGTCTCTCAGAGAAGGTCGATAAAATGGTCGACGAATTGCGTGAACAGGATCGCCGGATTACGCGCCTCGAGGCGCAGTGGGACACGGCGATGCAGCTGGGTCAACGCCAGAAAAGGAAGTTGGAATAACTGATTCCCCGAGCCGGCCGGGGAAGGGGAAGAAAACCCGCAATTCCTCGCTGAGCTCGATGCACG
>JBKPBY010000040.1:0-15882 GCA_046727075.1 bacterium
AACACGACAAGAAGATCCACGAAGTTGTTCAGAAGATCTTCCGCAGCTACCCGCCTAAGGAATAGAGACGAGTCGAAGAAAGTCCGACAAGGCACCATAGGAGTTCCGCCGCAAATTGGCGTTGTTCAATTCAGCCTTGGCTGGGCGATGACCCGCGAAGACCGTTCAGCCAGATCGCAGTTGCGCAAGCCAATCGGAAAGCGAACACCACAGCATTGCGGCTGTGACGTTCATGGGCTGGCGGATCCCAACGAAAGGGCCGCGCCGCATTTCAGTACGCCGCAACGCCATCAGTAAACAAAAGAGTGCCCCACCCTGCCATCATCATGAAAGCACCGCCCCTTCGACGCTCACCCCGCGCGGTTCAGCGCCCTCCCCACCCGTTTTTCCCGCGCAACTCCTGTTGACCGCAAGTGGAGGGTTCCGGAGGACGTCGGCGGCGGATTTCCTGAACTGGCCGAACCGCGTCTGGTCGATCGGGCCGAGCTTCGCGCAAACCATCTTCGACGGAGGATCGCGCCGCGCGAAGGTGCGGCAGTCTCAGGCAGCCTACGATGTAACTGTGGCCGACTATCGGCAAGAGCAGGACTCCGCGATTGGCTCTGCAAGACGGACCCTCGACGAAGCAAGTGTCCGGTATCGTTCCGGCATCGATTCGTACCTGAACGTTATCACTGCTCAAACCGCGCTCCTGAACGCACGGGAAGCAGCCTTGACCTTCTATCGTGCAGTCGTTGGTCGCCACATTCGGATTTGTATGTTTCTTCTCTAATGCAGCTACGGAATCGCCTTGCTCGCCCAAATGCTGGACGGGTACGTCTTGCGGAGTTCCTCGGCAACTTTGCCCAGCACCGTGTGGTCGTTCGTTGCTTTGTAGTGCGCCACAGCACGCCAATACATTGCTTCCGGCGCAAAATGGGAACTCCCGAAGCGTGCGACCACGTCGCCGTACCATCGTTCCGCATCGGAGTATTTCTTCTGCACGAAAGCGATGCGACCGAGACCGCTCATTAGAGCAGCGACGAAATCGTCGTTGGGCAGATAACCCACCAGTCGCACACGGTCTTTGCCTTCGCTGTCGAGCAGGAGCACAGTTGGTATCAGACCGCATCAAAGCGGTGGAACCATGCCGGATGTTCCCTTAATGTGAGCTTTTACCGCAAGGAAATTTTGGCCGATGAATTCGGACAGTCTTCTGATCTTCATACGACTGGGCATCCAGCCGAGCACAGGCTCCTCAGGCCGGAGCCGCGCTGAAATCGAGCAAGATGGGGCGAAACTGATCTTTCGCTGCGGCTAGGATCTGATCGATGTCCTTGCTCCAATTCACGCCTATCATTCGCGTCCCTAGAGAAATGTGGTGCTACAACTTAGAACTGCAGCTTGAGCGCGAGTTGGATCGAACGCGGGCCGCCGATCTGATAGAGAGGGTTGAAACCTGCGTTGTCGGGGCCGGCCAGACTGCTTGCTAGAATCTGCGTTGATTGGCCGAACAGTTGGCTGGTCAGGCTGTTGGTGGAAGGGCCGAAGTTTGGGTGGTTGAAGAGTTGAAGAACTCGCCCCAGAAACGAAGCCTCACCCTCTCGGTGAGGCGAAATTGCGGCTGAAACGCAACGTCGGCCTGCCAGGCTCCAAAACCGCGAAGCACATTGCACCCGAAATCTCCCTGCTGCCCGGTGGGCGCTGGAGTAAACGCCGCTTTATTGAACGCCTTGCCTCCCGGATATTGCGATCCATAGAGCATAAGCGGCACTTCCGGCACTACGTCCGGGCGCGGGTACAGCGCGGTGCCGTCCGCAAACAGGATGCCGCCAATCACATTCACTGGCGGAGCCGATCTCTCGAAAATGAAGCCGTCCACCGACCAACTCGCAAGGTGGCGCGGGCGACATGGTTCCATTCGGGGGTGGGCAGATTGTATGTCACACCTGCGGTGAAGGCGTGACGGATGTCGAAGTCGGAGTTGCCACGGTCGATCTGTGGATTGGCGATGTAACTCGGCGTATTCAGGTATCTGGCGAACGCATCAGTCTAAGCAATGTCGATCGAGTGCGACCTCGAACCCCCCGGCCTTGCTTGGTTGTAACATAGAGTTCCTACTGCGATTTGATCACGGATGATCGCAGACTTCGTCAGACATCGCTCCGATGTGGCTGGAGACGGACATGAAGTAGGAGAGATGAAGCACCTTGGATAGCAGTGATCTTTATTGCGCGCAAAAAGAGCGTTGGAAACGAATTTTGGGTAGGTACGGTCACCGAACAACGGGCACATGAAATCCACTTGTCCCAAATGATTGAAGGAGGCTTTGCTCTCCCCTATGAAAGCCTCGCGTCGCCAGATTCTCCAATTATCCGGGATGCTTCTGGGTCCTGGCATCCTCGATTTCCTTGGCACGCCGACGTGGCGGTGGTCCAGCATGCCGATCTTACAAGCCTCGACGATTCCCGCCGCCGCACCTGCGCAAGGCAACGCTCAACCGGTGCAGTTTGTGGATGTAGCGCGTGAGGCGGGACTTACAACGCCGAATGTTTGGGGCGGGGTAGACGAGAAGAATTACATCATTGAGGCCAAAGGCAGCGGCATCGCGTTCTTCGATTACGATCAGGACGGGTGGCTGGACATTTATCTCACCAACGGAATCCGCCTGAACACTGACTGGCCGCCAGGCCATGCGCCGACAACCCACCTTTATCACAACAATCGCGACGGAACGTTCACTGACGTAACTGCCAAATCCGGCATCGGTCGCACCGGCTGGCAGACCGGCGTCTGCGTCGGCGATTTCGATAACGATGGCTGGGACGATTTGTTTTGCACCTTCTGGGGGCACAACATTCTGTTCCACAACAACGGCGACGGTACCTTCACCGACGTGACGAAGCAGGCGGGGCTTCGGAAGGATAAAGTCCGCTGGGGGTCCGGCTGCACCTGGCTCGATTACGATCGTGACGGATTCCTCGATCTTTTTGTTGCCAACTACATCATGCTAGATATCTCCAAGGTGCCATCACCTGGCCAAACGGAATATTGCCAATACAAGGGCGTACCGGTCATGTGCGGCCCTCGCGGGCTCCCTGGGGGGATGAATATCCTCTATCACAACAATGGAGACGGGACGTTTAGCGACGTTTCCGAGAAAGCGGGGATTCTCAAGGTGGGCCCTCGCTATTCGATTACCGCCGTGTCGTATGACTTTGACAACGATGGCTGGCCAGACATTTATGTTGCAGTGGATTCCGAACCCAGCATCCTGTTTCGCAACAACCACGATGGGACGTTTAAAGACGTCGCGGTGATGACGGGATGCGCTTATAGCGAAGCCGGTCATGAGCAAGCCGGGATGGGCGTGGCTGTGGGCGATTACGATTGCGACGGCTGGTTGGATATCTTCAAGACCAATTTCTCCGACGACACGTCGAACCTCTACCACAACGATGGCGACGGGACCTTTACGGAAGTGACATACGCAGCCCGCGTTAACGTGGATACCCAGGACGTGAAATGGGGCTGCGGCTTTATTGATTACGACAACGATGGCTGGCCGGATATCCTCCAAGCCAACGGCCACGTCTATCCCAGCATAGATCAGCACAACGTGGGCCAGACGTTCCTTGAACCTCGTATCGTCTATCGCAACTTGGGTAATGGAAAATTCCAGGATGTTTCTAAGGGAATGGGACCGGGGATTCCGGCGAGGCATTCGAGCCGGGGCTGCGCCTTCGGAGATTACGACAATGACGGCGACATAGACGTTGTCGTGAACAATATGAATGAGATTCCTTCGCTGCTGCGCAACGACGGCGGCAATAACAATAATTGGATCAAGGTGAAGCTGATCGGAACCCGGTGCAACCGAACGGCGATTGGCGCTCGGGTGCGCGTAGTGACCGGAAAACACTCGCAGATGGATGAGGTCCATAGTGGGACCAGCGTGATGTCGCAAAATGATCTGCGGCTGCACTTCGGCATCGGCCAAGCCAAGAAGATTGATTCCCTCGAAGTAAAGTGGCCAACAACCCAGAAGATCGAGACTTTTACCGATCTCGACCCCAACCAGATTCTAATCATCAAGGAAGGGTCGGGCATTCTCCAAAAGATAAAGATAATGCCCAATCTGAAGACGAAAGAACGTAATTGAGATTGGGGATCGATAGTCAAGAGAAGCCGTGGCGTGGATTACGCCACCCGTTTATCGATGAAGCGATTCTTCGTACCTGAACGTGGCGAGAAAGCCGGGGCGCGCTTCTTCTTCGCTCTCGCCAATCACCACGATGGATTTGATTGCTGGGATTCAAAACATCAGCCGTGGAATGCGCAGCGAATCGGTCCCCACCGCGACGTGGTGGGAACCTAGGCCAAGGCGGCCAGGGATCGCGGGCTGCGATTTGGCGTGACGGTCCACCAGGCCAGAAACTGGTGGTGGTTCCAGCCCTCGCATGGAGCTGACAAGCAGGGGCCGCTGGCCGGTATTCCGTATGACGGCCAGCTCACGCTTGCTCAAGGTCAGAACGAATGGTGGCAGGGTTCCGATCCACAGATCTTCTACGGCCCGAAACACCCCGCCGATGCTCTGCCGGATCCTTATGTAAAACATTTCTACGATCAGATCCGCGACCTAATCGACCAGCACGATCCGGACCTCCTCTATTTTGACAATGCACTGTTTCCGCTTGGCTGGGTGGGATGAATATTGCGGCATACTTCTACAACCACAACCTGATTCCGCCGGCCAAGCCTCGTTCGTAATCCGCTACGACCGCTTTGGCAAGACGGTCGGGCACGTCCTTCACGTTGGCAACAGCCTCCATTTTGCCCGCTCGCTTGAAAAGCTAACCGCCGAATTCACCGAGTTGGTCGTACAAGCCCGGTCGTAGTGCCAGCCTCCGACGCAGGTTTCGGACTGCCACGGATACGGCCGTGCGATTCCCGCGAACTATGACTGATCCGCTAAGAATATCTCTCGACATCACTTGACATTG
Organism: bacterium; assembly: GCA_046727075.1. Taxonomy (GTDB): domain Bacteria; phylum Verrucomicrobiota; class Verrucomicrobiia; order Chthoniobacterales; family JAFAMB01; genus JBKPBY01. The sequence goes on from JBKPBY010000040.1 coordinate 4,983, forward strand.
AGTAGCTCCTAAGCAGAAGATTGTGCGACAAAAATCTCGCCTCTCCGAAGCGTTGTTCCCGCCAGTTGAGACGCACCACTCCCTGAGGCGAGAGCGCGACAATTCTCTTCGAACCAAGCGGTCAAGCCAAGTTTCTTTCAGGAAAGCAGCTGTGAGACCCGCAACTATTGTCGTCAACTCCAGGGCGAGGAGGCGGAACGATGCTCAATTCATATTCGATCAATCAGAGGCCCAAATTTCGCTCGCTTGCCCTGCTGGTCGTGCTGACTTGCGCTGTAGTACTCCTCATGCCGATGCAGCCGAGCTACGCCCAGCAGGCCGGGTATGCGACCATCAGCGGGACCGTCACAGACCAACAAGGTGCTCTAGTAGGGAACGCAAACCTCACGATCACAAATACCGATACCGGAGTGAAGAGGGACGCCGTAACAGGGAGCGATGGCGGCTACACAGCACCCTTTTTGCCGGTCGGACATTATTCGGTTACGGCTTCGCATCCAGGCTTCAAGACCACAACGCAGCCCGGCATCACGCTGACCGCCGATCAAAAAGCCACGGTGAACATCGCGCTTGCCGTCGGTGACGTGAAGGAAACCGTGGAGGTGTCGGTCTCTCAAACCGCGCTCGAAACTCAGTCGGCGGCTCTTGGCGAGGTCATCAATAGTACCTCCGTCGAGGAACTTCCACTCAATGGACGTGATCCCGGCGCGTTGACATACCTAGTTCCCGGAGGTACCAATGGCACAGCCAGGACGAGTGCCATTACTATTGCGGGCAGCGGCAGCGGGATGCCCAACGAGATCGGGGCTTCGATCAACGCCAGTCGAATGGGAGGCATTTACTATCAGTTGGACGGCGTCTACAACATGGACAATTACCTGGCGTCGGCGAACCCGTTCCCCAATGCTGACGCCACGCAAGAGGTTCGCGTGCTGACCAACAACTTCTCCGCCGAGTATGGTGGCGGTTCTACCGCGGTCGTGAGCGTGGTTACGAGGTCGGGAACCGACCAATGGCATGGGAACGCATTCGAGTTTGCCCGAAACAAGGTCTTCAACGCGGCGGATTGGTTTTCGCATGTGCCGGATGGCCTTTCGCGCCATCAATTCGGCGGCTCCGTTGGAGGGCCGCTGCAGAAGGGGAAGCACTTCATTTTCGGTAACTTACAGTTCACAAAACAATCCCTGCAGAATAATGGCAGTCCATCATATGTGCCCACCAACGCCATGCTGAACAACGGCGACTTCAGTGGGGCTGTCAACCCTCCCTACGGTTCCGGTTGTCCCAATGCCTCGACTACCCCCGGAGGTGGAACGCAACTGCACAACTATGATGGAACGCTTTTTCCATGCAATCAGATCCCGACTTCCATGTTCGACCAGGTCGCTCTGAACATCGAGCAATACATCCCGAAGACAGACACTCCGACTGGGCTAGTTTACGTTCCGGGAGCGAATGTTAAGTCGAACACCCAGGAATTCACGATCAAGTACGATTGGAACCCCAACTCGAATAATCATGTCATGGGCCGGGTGTTTTACCAGAACTACAACCAGCCCAAGATATCCAACAACACAAATTGGCTGGCTACCGCCGATTCCTGGATTGCGCGGAACGTAAACTACGCCGCCAGCTGGACCCACACCGTCAGCCCCACGCTGGTGAATAACGCTTTCTTCGGCTATGACCACCTGACCAGCGAATCTCTCAGCGGCATTCCCAAAGGCTGGAAGGAATTAGGAGCCAACATCCCACAGCCAGACCCACATAATGCTACGGTCCTTGTGAGCTGGGGAAGTACGGGCTTTTCCTGGTTTGAGCAGAACGTCATCCAGAAACGCCACGACTGGAACATCGGCGACCAGGTGTCCTGGATTAAGGGGAAGCACATGGTTGTGGCGGGCGTCAACGTCTTGGACGAATACTCTCTGGAGCAGGCGTCTTGGCTGGCGGATCCGTTAGTACACTTCAACGGAGCGGTAACCGGCAGCTTTTTCTCAGACTTCCTGCTCGGCGATATCGGGAATTTCCAGCAGGGAGGTGGAGAGTACAACGTCTACTCGTCCCCCGAAGTTGTTGCGTTCGCGGACGACACGATTCGTTTGAAGCCGAATCTGACTTTGGAGCTCGGTCTTCGATATGAGCCCTGGAGGGCTCCCAGGCCCAGTCCGTCGGGACGTACAGCCTCCTGGTGGCCGGGGCACCAGAGTACGGTTTATCCGAACGCGCCCCAGGGCCTCGTATTTCCCGGGGATGCTGGCGTTCCGGCCGGCGGGTATCCGAATGACTTCGGTCGCATCAGCCCGCGCATCGGACTGGCCTGGCAGCCAAGTTTTCTGCCCAAGACTTCCATTCGAGCGGGGTTCGGCAGATTTTCCATACCGTACTATTACACGTACTACAACCACGTCGGCGCGAATCCGCCTTTCAGTCCAAGCTTCCAACTCACGCCGAGTACTGTTGGGAATGTGCGCATACCGTTTGAGGATCCATGGTCCGTCTTCGCTCCGACCGGAGGAGTCGCCCCATTTCCTCCGTTCGCCCAATCCGGAACCAAACCCGGCCCCGACGCCACGTTCCTCTTGCCGGCCAGTCTCCCGGCCATCTTTACTCCCCAATTTAAGTTGGGCTGGTCACAGAACTGGAACCTCTCGATTCAGCACCAGTTCACTCCTACCATACTTGTTACCGCAGCCTACGTGGGAAGCCAAGCTTATGATATTGCCACCGGTGCCCAGCTGAATCCGGGGATATACTCAGCAGGCGGCACCCGCACACGATATCCGAATTTCAGCAGCGTTCTGGTCTATGAGCCATGGGGTACGGCCAGCTATAACGGCTTGCACCTCAGCTTAGAGAAGCGGTTCTCTAGTGGCTTCCAGTTTGTCTCCAACTACGCCTGGTCGAAATCGCTGGACCTGCTTTCCCAAAGCGACCTTTCGAGCGGACCACTCCTTCGCAATGCGTACAATCCCCGGATAGACCATGGCATTTCGGCCCTTAACGTACCGTACGTTTGGTCGAACGCATTCACTTGGAGGCTACCCGCCTTTAAAAATCACGGCGCCCTCGCAGCCGGGGCGCTCGGAAACTGGGAAGTGTCCGGGATATTCAGCATGACCGCAGGTGTGCCTTTCAGTGTCGCGGGAGGTAATGGAAGCAACAATTCCGAATCTCAAAACGGCAATGACCTGGCAGACTTGACGGGCCAGCCTCTCAACGTGCACAAAGGGTCGGAAGCACAATGGGTGCACCAATACTTCAACCCGGCGGCCTTCAAAGTAAATGCTCCAGGAACCTTCGGGAATTCGCCCAAGAATCTCATGAGGGGACCTGCAGATGATAACTTGGACTTGGCGGTGGCGAAGAACTTTCCATTTCGCAAGGAGCGGTATGGTCTCCAGTTCCGATGGGAGATGTTTAACGCGACGAATACTCCATGGTTCGGACTTCCAGTTGCTGATCCCTCGAACCCGGCGTTCGGGCAAATTAACGGCCTGCAGGGTAAACCAAGGATCATGCAGTTTGGTCTAAAGCTCCATTATTGAGCTTGCCATCCGTTGTGGCGCGCTACCATAGAGTAAGGGGGCACAAGGGAATTTCTCCCAGACCCCCGATTGGTTTCTGGCGAGGAGAGAATGCGGTTGCTAAGAAGGGCTCTCGCGAGCATCGGAGTGGCGGTCTGTCTGTTCACACTGCCTGTGGTCGCCCAGTCGCCGGTCGCGCTTCGTAGCCAAGAAGAGCGGGATGTGAGTGGAAGCCAATCCTCCCGTGCCGAAGCGGAGTTGTTGCGCGCATTAAAAGAAAATCCCCAAGACGGCTCTCTTTGGTTCTCCCTGGGCGTGAGTCGGGCCCAACTCAAGAAGATTGATCCCGCCATTGAAGCCTTCGAAAAGGCCCTTCCTCTATATGCCGAACCGGCTGCCGTTTACTTCAACCTGGGCCTGCTCTACATGGAGAAGAACGACTTAACAAAGGCAGAGGATGCTTATCGTCGCGGACTTGTCTTAGCTCCCTCCCACGCTGCCGCCAATCAGAACTATGCGTTGCTGCTGATGCAGCGAGAGGACTTCCGCGACGCTCTCATACCTCTTGAGCGGCTTAGGGAAATAAGGCCAGGCGATGTTTCAACCCGAGCGACTCTTGTCGAGGCATACCTGAAGGCGGGGTTGAAGAGCAAAGGTGAAAATGAGATGGATGATCTGATGAACTCTCACCTTGCTACGCTGCCAGATGGGCTGGCGCTAGCCAAACTTCTTCTCTCTGACAGAGAGACAGATGCCGCCCGCCGGGTTCTCGAATACCTGAGAGGCTCCTGGCCTACCTCGGCTGCGGCGCATGGGGAGTTGGGATTGCTACTCAGCGGAAACGCCGAGTATAGCGCGGCTGCTGAGGAGCTCAAGCAAGCTGTGCAGCTCGACCCTGATTCCGTGAGATTTAGTCAAGGTCTTGGGGAAGCCTTGATTGGCTCCGGACAGTATCCCGCTGCCCTCCAATTCCTTCTCGCCGCGCGGAAAAAGTTTGTGAACCAACCGAACTTTCAATATCAGTTGGCCGTCACGGACGTGTGTCTGCAGCGCTTTCCGGAAGCGATCTCTGTGCTCGAAAACCTCGCACGCGAGAGGCCGAACTCAGGAAAAGTGCAGTTCCTGTTGGGCGGGTCTTACGAACTCGACGGCGAGTTGCAAAAAGCAGAGGACCATTATCGAAGTGCCATCCAGCTTGCCCCGCAGGAGCCAACGTACTACCGGGTCCTCGGATCCTTGTTACAAAAGCAAGGTCCCGAGCACCTCGCCGAATCTATCCAGCTCCTGAGGAAAGCGCTGGTCCTCGACCCCACCGACGGGGAAAGCAAAATCGTCCTGGCGCGCTGCTTGGAAAAACAGGGAGTACTTGACGAGGCCGCAGCCCTGCTGGAGCAAGCCGTCGCGAGCAACCCGGCTTCGCGTCGCGCTCACTCCGCGCTGGCAGAGCTTTATCGTCGTCAAAATAAACTGGCCCAAGCCGAACAAGAACAGTCGATTGCGGCCAAGTTAGAAGATCAGAAAATGAAGGATTGGGACATCTGGGGCTCTCCGACGATGGACCGCCCTTGAGAGTTCCCTGATCAACTTATACGTCCGCAGGCAATCCTGATCCCCGGAACGGAGAGTGATACATAAAGAAAGAAGCGAGAAGGAATGCGGCATGTAATCTATCTCGGATTATGTCCCCTGTTGACTCTGGCACTGTTCGGCCAGTCTTCTGACGTGCTTATCCGTAAAGCACAGGAAGATCTCAGGGCCGGACGGGATTCCCAGGCGGAGGCGGAACTGTCGCGCGTTCTCAAGTCAGAACCCGCTTGGAGTTTGTGGTGTGATTTGGGTTTGGCGCGAGTGCAGCTGGGAGAGAGCGGGCCCGCAATCGAGGCTTTTGAAAGAGCTCGTCACTTAGCTCCGCAAAAGGCCCCCCCTTATTTCGGTCTGGGACTTGTATACATGAAGAAGGGAGATATCGAGAAAGCACTAGAAGCGTACCGTGGCGGACTGGCCCGGGATCCCAACAATGTGGCTGCGAATCAGAATTATGCGCTCCTGCTAATGCAGAAGCACGATTTTCGAGATGCCGTAGACCCTTTGAAAAAGCTGAAGAGCCTCGGGCATGACGATGCGTCAACGCGGGCGACCCTCATCGAGGCATGTCTGAGAGCGGGGATGAAAAGTGAGGGGGAAGATGAAATCAACCAGTTTCTGAGCGGTCATCTCGCTACTATGCAGCAAGAGTTGGCGCTAGCCAAGCTCCTCCTCGCAGATGAAGAAGGCAGGGCCGCAGAAGAGGTTCTCCGACATGCAACAGCAACTTGGCCTCAAGCGCCCGAACCACACGGTGACCTTGGGCTGCTTCTCATTCAAGGGCAGCAGTATGAAACTGCGGTCCGTGAACTGGGGCGTGCCGCTCAACTCGATCCTGATTCGGCGAAGTACGCCTTGGGTCTTGGGGAGGCTTTGCTTCGCTGGCGGCATGATCCCGTCGCCCTTCAATACTTATTGGCAGTCGGGCAGAAGTTCGGCAATCTTCCGCTCTATAAGTTCGAACTGGGACTAGCCTATTACTATCTGACCCGATTCCAGGAGGCACTACAGGAATTCGAGACTGTTGCCCAGGAGCAACCGAAATCGAGTCAAGTTCAATATCTTCTGGGCGGAACTCATCAGGCCTTGGGAGAATTGGACAAAGCGGAGGATTGTTACAGGAAGGCCATTGCACTCAAGCCGGACGACGCTTCGTACTATCTCACCCTTGCTGCCCTTCTTAAAAAGATAAACCCGGCGGATCTTACGGAACCTGTTCGCTTGTCTGAGAAGGCATTGGCCTTAAGCCCTGAAAACCAAGATGTCAAACTCCTCCTTGCCGCCTGTTATGCTGCGCAGGGGAAACTGGCAGAGGCCCAGGCATTGCTCGAGGCCGTGGTCACAAGCAACCCTGATTCTCGCGCTGCACATGTGGCATTGGCGAAGGTGTACTTTCGAGAAAAGAGGACTGAGGATGCCGAACATCAGGAGGCGGTCGCGGCACAACTAGAGACCCGTGAGCAGAATGAAGTGTCACCCTGGGGGCCAGGAGGGGTTGACAGACCCTGAAGTTTCGGACCTATTCCGCAGAATTCTTGCTCATGAATTTGGCAGGAAGCGAGCATACATTGATCCAATGGGGCCGAATGGCAAGTCAGGAGAAGACCGAGCTTGATAACCACAACCTGAGGGAAAGACAAAAAGAGGATGTCGAAGAAGGCCATGCATGCGCCTCAGGTACTGAACGAAGCGTACGCGTATGCCCGTCCGTCATCGTTTTCCCGCGGCATGCGCTTGGACATCAAGGGTGTGACCATCCTGCTCATTTCCGGGACAGCCAGTATCGATGAGCATGGTCGTACGATTCATGAAGGCGATTTCCGGGCCCAAACTTGGCGGACCTACCAGAACATCACCGCGCTGCTCGAGTCCGAGGGTGCATCCTGGAAAGATGTCGTTCGGACCACTTGCTACCTTCGCGACATCGAACGCGACTACGCTGTCTTCAATGAAATCCGAACAGAATTCTTCCAGCAGAAAGGCTTAGATCCCCTTCCCGCATCCACGGGCATTCAGGCCATTTTGTGCCGTCCCGATCTGTTGGTCGAAATGGAGGCGATCGCAATATTCGAGTCGGACAAATGAGGGTACTTCTAGTGACCAGTCAATTGGCTAGGAGGCGAGAGCTGGTCCTCCATGAGTAACTCGGGAAATTGTAGTGGGATGAATTATCTCAAGGCGGGGGCGTGCATGATGTTGTTCTTAGCCCTCGTTGGTTGTAAGTCACGACCCACAGGGAAGGAAACTAATGAAGTCAGCCCTGGCGCAACGCAAGTGGCAGGAAATTCAGGCCCTTCAGCAGCCCTGGCGGCCAAGCCAGAGGTCCCCCAAGGAGAGAAGAAGGTAGTTTTCCGGAATATCGCCGGTGATGTTCGATTCGTAGGCTCTGAAGCCTGTGCTCCCTGTCACCGGGAGATCTACAAAAAATACATGCGAACCCCACATGGGCAGGCCGCCACTCTTCCCAGCCAGCGTCCTGAGCTTCGTGATTTGCCGGATGAAGGAGTCACGGTTTGCGAGAAGGACGGTTCCCATTGTTTCAAAGTATTCCGCCAGAACGGCGATTTTTACATGGGGCAGTTCGAACCTGGACCCAACGGCACGGAAATCCCGACTGAGACCCACAAGATTGTCTTTGCCCTGGGAGCGCCGATGGCCGGGGTTGGATATGGCATAAAGAGAGGGAACTACCTCTTTGAAGCGCCGCTCTCATACTACTCCGGCAGTCAGGACATGTACCCCAAAGGATGGGGGATTTCGCCCGGATACGAAAAGGCCGCGTATGGCTTTGCCCGTCCACTGGTAGGTTCGTGTATGTATTGCCATGTGGGACGCGCGCTCGTGGTCGACGACGCGAACAACCTTTACCAGGACCCGCCCATTGGCGAGCTGAAGGTCGGTTGCGAAAACTGCCACGGGCCTGGAAAGCTACATGTCGACGAGCAGCGAAAGCACATGCCGGTCGCAGGGAAGATCGACGTGCCTATTTCAGGGAACATCGATACTTCGATCGTCAGCTCCGCGCATTTGTCACCGCGGATAAGTGACGACATGTGCATCTACTGCCACGAGTTCGGCGAGGCGAGGATACCCCAACCGGGAAAGAAGTTCGAAGACTTCATTCCCGGCACTCCGCTCCTCAATACGATGGCGATTTTTAAGACTCAACCAGTCCTGGGTTGGAACATGATGGAGTGGTCCGACGAGATGGCGCTGAGCAAGTGTTATCGCGCCTCGGGTGGGCGTCTAAATTGCGGCAGCTGTCATGATGGCCACTCTTCGCCGACAGCGCAAGAAGCCCCCGCGTTTTATCGGAGCAAGTGCCTGAATTGTCACCAAAAAAGGAGCTGCCGCGAGTCACTCGACAAGCGCCATAGTACAAGCCCACCCGATAATTGTGTTTCTTGCCACATGCCGAAGCATGTTGCCCCGCGATTTGTCATGCTGGGTACACAAGGCACATCGCACCGAATCGTGGCATATGAAGGAGAGCCTCTTTCCACAATCGCGACACAACAGAATTCACCCGACCCAGCGACGGGGTTGATTCTTGTCGACAGGATTCCCGGCTCGACCAAGACCGCACTCTCCCCGTTGGTCCTTCTGCAGGCGTATCAGTCCGTACTTGCCCGAAGGCCAAACCGGACTGATCTAAAGAGCCGCTATGATCTGCTGCTCGACCGATTGGCTAAGTCCGATCCGGACAACGTCCTTGTATTGAGCGCGCTTGCCAAGAGGGAACTGGAGAAGCGATCGTCTCAAGGCGACTCAGCTGCGGTGGATTATCTATCAAGGGCGGTAAAACTACGTTCAAAATCCCCCCAGGACTACATGCTTCTGGCTGAGCTGCTGTATCGCTCCGGTCATAGAGTGGAGGCCATAAATATCTTGAAGCGGGCGGTTTCCCTTTTCCCTTACATTCCTACTCCATATGAGAATCTCTCTTTCTGCTATGTATCCATTGGAGATCGTGCCAAGGCGAAGGAGATCGTGAAAGACGGCCTCAGCATTTTTCCTAGCGATGCGGTTCTGCAGGCCATGCGGCGTAAAGTGGACGCGTCGGAAACTCCTCCATGAGTTTGTTGCTCTCGGCCTGACGCCAATTTCACTCGTCGCCCACATGCAATTCCCATAGACCGCCACCGCGTCCGCCGCAAACGCGAGCGGCGGGCAGAGGGAATTGGAGCCCGATTGGATATCTGGATCGAAAATCGAAGCGGGCGCCGGCACAGAAGTTGGCTTGACAGTTCCGGCCGCTATCGCCTATGAAAAATCCGGCGATGGCGTAAATTTAAGCTGTTCCGGAAGGCGAGGATTTATGAGCACCGGTCCTAGTTCGATTCGGATCATGACCGTTGATGGGTTGATGGTCATCCTCTGGTGCGTCAGGGGATTGCGGCCATCATCAAAACTCAGGCAGATCTGGAACTTCTGATGGAGAAGAGGCAATCAAACAGTCTTGAAAGGAGATGGACACGTTTCCGGACCGGCGACTCCATCGGTCAACTGTCAAAACCTTCCAACTGGCGTACGTTGGCATCGGAATAATCCGATTCCGTACCACAATGTCCGACGCTGTTTCGGCTGTGAAGGTGCAGAGATGACTTCTCGCCGGCCAGTTCTGCTTCGTTTCAAACGGCCCCTCACGTCGATGTTGCGGCTGGACCGGTATCCCTGCTGCGCGCTGTTACTGGCAGGTACGATCTACCTTCTGCTTGGATGTCGTCCCGTTTTGGCTGTCAACCCATCTCTGGACATCAGCCAGTACGCGCAGACCGCTCGAACCGTCCGGCATGGGTTCTCCCTCGGCAACACCCGGGACAACGTACCCATTCGCTTACCCCTGATCGAAGGGAAGGACATCCGCTTCACTCATTATTCAACGGAACAAGGACTCTCCCAGAACCGCGTCGACCACATGCTGGAAGATAATCAGGGATTCATGTGGTTCGGGACGTACGACGGCTTAGATCGCTTCGATGGCTACCATTTTCTCGTCTACAAACCCAAAGCCGACAACCCCTACGGCATCGGCGGGGTCTTAATCTATGCGTTGTTTCAGGATCGCTCCGGCGCGCTGTGGATCGCCGTCGACGAGGAACTGGACCGGTTTGACCCCGTGACCGGGAGATTCTTCCACTTCCGCTCCAACCCCAACGATCCGGCGAGTTTGGCCGGACACGTGGAGCACATCACGCAGGACCGGGATGGGATGTTGTGGCTGGCCACGTGGAATGGACTGGATCGGCTCGATCCGGTTTCCGGCCGGTTCACCCACTATCGCCACGACCCGGGTGATCCCCGCAGTCTGGCCAGCAACGATGTCCGGTACGTACTCGAAGACAGGCAGGGCACACTCTGGGTTGCGACCGCGGTCGGCGCGGACGCGTTCGACAGCCGTACGGGAAGAGTCATTCGCCATTATCCAAGTTCCTGGCAGCCGCCCCTGGACCGGATCTACGAAGATCGTTCCGGAACGCTCTGGCTCAGTGCGACACGCCGTGGCGGGCTTACCTCGCTCGACCCGAAGACCGGCGTGTTCACAACCTACATTTATTTTGACCAGTGGCCTGAAACACCAAGCTCGCGCGGATGCTCCGCAATTCTCGAAGACCAGCGCGGGATGCTGTGGCTCGCCACAAGACCCGACGGCGTGGTCAAGTTCGACCGCCAGCGCCGGGAGTTCACACGGTACAGGAATGATCCGGGCAACCCCGGCAGCCAGAACACCCCCGACGCTCTTTCGCTTGTAGAAGATCGCGAAGGCGGAATCTGGGTAGGGACGGACC
>JBKPBY010000041.1:0-10407 GCA_046727075.1 bacterium
CCCACCTTCTTCGTCGCGTAAGCGCAGCAGCAACGCTTCAAGCTCATTAAGGGCCTCTTGCTCATCGGGTCCGACCGCCTCGAGGACGACACGGTCGCCGCAATTCAAATTGGCGGTAAGCACTTCGATTATGCTGGAGGCGGAGAAATTCTCCTCGCCTTTGCAAATCGTGATTGTGCTCTTGAACCTGATCACGCATCGGACGAACTGCGCCGCCGGTCGCGCGTGCAACCCCAACTGGTTGACAATTTCGAATTCTTTACGCATGGAGTTCAAACGGTGTTCCGTGTCCCGCTATTTAGGCGTAGTAGCACGCAGACCGTGGAATTAACGACGGTTTGACGAACAGTTTTCCCAAACAGTCTCACGTCGCGATTTGTATGTACGCGTGCCGCCGCCTAACGTATTTTACAAGGAGATGTCCATGAGTCAGAATATGCCATCTATCGTGCGCAGGAGTTTCTAGGTAGTCTCACGCAACCGAACTGTCCTCGACCACAATTACCGATACCTTATCGATGCCTTGAAGATGTTACCTGCTAAGGAGGCCATCATCGACGGCGAGATCGCTGCGCTTGACGATAAAGGGAAATCTTCTTTTCAGCTCCTCCAGTCCTACGGAAGCAATAAGGAAATTCCGGTTGTTTACTACGCCTTCGATCTGATCAGCTTGGAAGGAACCGGCCTGCGCGACCGACCACTTACCGAGTGCCGCAAGCGGCTCGTCAAACTGCTGGAAATAGCTCCGGGCAATATCTGATTTCGGTGCGTAGAAACCGCTCCTGAGCGCATCCGCTGGAAAACGGTGTGGACCAACATCGCCGTCGCGCGCCGCAGCGATTCTCATGACGGTTGCCTTGATGGGTCGTTCATATCGATGGAAATACCGCCGCCGCTTTTTGGAGGGCTTCGCGGCCGACGTTGACGTAGTGTTCGTGGATCGCCTCCGAGTCGTGGCCGATTAAAGCTTGCGCTACAGCGCCGGCAATCCCAGCCTCGTGAAGGAGAGTGGTCGCCGTCCGACGCAGCGAATGGAACGATAGCGCGTTCAAGTTTCGCGGGCTGGAGCGCGTTTTTCCGGTGCTTTGATGTGTGGCGGCGGCGCGCAGTCCGGCGCTGGCCAGCAGCTCCCCAAATTGTCGGCTGAGCATGCTTACGTTGCCGTGAGTTTCCAAGATGGCAAACGCGCGTGGATGAATCACCGCGTCAGTTTGGTCGCTTGGCGCCAGGGAAGCAATGTGGGTACGCAGCCCTTCGCTCAAGGGGATAATCATGCGTCGGCCGGTCTTAGCGGTAATGAAACGGATTTCATCCCTGGCGAGGTCAATATTGCTCCAGCGTAGTGTGGCTAGGTCGCCCAATCTTTGGCCAGTGTAGAACCCGAACCGAATCAGGCTCTGCCATTCGGGATCGGCAACCGCGAGTATGGCTTGGACCTCAGCCAGCGTGAACGGGCGTTTATCGTTGCTGGTCCGTTGCCGGACGGTGTTAACGAATTCGGCCGGGTTCTGGGTCAACAGCTCGTCGCGTTGGGCAGCCTTGAACAGCATTCGGACGACTTTCAAATTGTGATTTGTGCTCTTGGCCGAGAGCGACTTGGCCAGAGAGTTGCGATAGGCGACGATATCGGCCTTGGTGAGTTCGCTCAAAGGAGCGTCGGCGCGATCGCCCAAGAAGGCGATAAACTTCGCGATTGAGGTGCGGTAGAAAACTTGGGTCCGCGGCGCCGTCTCCGGTTCCTTGGTAGCGAGCCACTCAGCGCAGTAAGCGCGCAGAGTTTTACGGGTAATTTGGACGCCGGAGATTTCCTCGTGGAGCCGGTCCAGGACGAGCTGGGCTTGGCGCAGGGTGCGTTTGGTGCGTACGGCGCTCTCGTATTCCTCGGCCAAGCGCTGGGCGCGTTTACGATCGGTTTCCTTGGTGGTGATGCGCCGCTGTTTACCGGCCAGATCCCGGAAACATGCGGTCCAATATCGTGAGAGTGGATGCTTCCAAACGCTAGCCATAGCTAATAACAAATATAATAACGTCTATCGGCATCTTAGCAAGTCCACTCAAGTACAGTTTCCTGTGTTTCAGCTAGTTTATGGACATCGTGGGATACCGCTAGACGGCCAAAATGGAATCGCGGGTTCGATTCCCGCCCCCGCCTCCAGCGCAGGCCCTCCAGGCCTGCGGTTTCCGGTCGCCGCTTTTCCGTCTTCCGTTTTCGGTTTCCACATCGTCCTTATGGTAGCTCCGAAGTTATTCATGAGCTGAGGGCCAACACGAGCCCGCCGTGTGAACACGGCCCAAAGTCAGATTACCCTGGATGGCAGCACCAGATGCCGGCCGCCTAGCCTCTTAGCGCGAAGGCCCAGACCGGCTTCGGGCTTCAGCCATAGCTCGATCGATCAACAACGTTGCCAGATGCTGCGTTCCTTCATCCAGCTTGGCATTGGCTTCCTTGAGTCGATGAACATCGTGGCTCTTCAACGCAGTTTCCACCGCTGCTGCCAGTGCCTCGATATTTCGCCGTTCTTCTTCCTCGAGTTGGCCGCCTACCAGCGTCAACGCACTAGTCACCGCAGGTAGCAGTTCGTTGCTCTTGAGAACCGTTTCTGTCCAGACGCGTTCGGTCATGTCCTCAAACGCGCTATCTAACGACTCCGCAATCATTTTCTCGACCGCCTCATCAGAAACATCCACAGCGCTTGTGAGGTCCATCACGCGTTCGCGTCCACTCTTCGTGTCACGCGCAAGAACATGCAGAATTCCGTTGGCATCGATCTCGAACTGTACCCCTACCCGTGCCACGCCCTTTGGTACCGGATCAAAATCGAGCGCAAACTTTCCAATCTCCCAATTATCGTTTGCCAGCTCCCGTTCGCCCTGAAGCACAGTGATCTGCATCGAGGTCTGGTTTGCTACCGCGTTGGTGAACATCTCCCCCGCTTTACAGGGAATAGTCGAGTTCCTCGGTATAATCACGTTCATCAATCCACCAAACGTCTCGATCCCGAGTGACAAAGGTGTCACATCGAGCAGAACAACATTCTGCAGCTCTCCGGCCAGAATCCCGGCCTGGATTGTAGCTCCAACTGCGACCGCTTCGTCCGGGTTCTGCGAAACATTTGGCAATCGTTGAAAAACCTCCGCCACGAACTGGCGCACGATCGGCATCCGCGTAACGCCTCCGACCAGAATGACCTCATCGAGGTCCTGTGGACTCAGTCGCGCATCATCGAGCGATCGCAAGCAATGCGAACGGGTCCGTCGAACGATTGGCCGAGCAACCGCCTCCAGTTCCTGCCGGCTCAGCATGTAAGTAAAACTCCGTTTATCCGAAAGAAATGGGATATCGACCGGTACCGAATCCTCTGTCGACAAACGGATCTTCGCGGCGTGGGCGACCTCGCGGAGCCTGGCTTGAAAGAACTTGTCTTCCAGCTGCTGACGCAGGTCGGGGTGACGGCCTATGACACGTTCTTTCAAAAGCCGGATCAGTTCTCGATCAATATCGTCTCCGCCCAGCCGCGTGTTGCCGTTGGTTGATAGCACGCGAAAAACGCCTTCATGGAGTTCGAGGAGAGAAATATCGAATGTCCCGCCACCTAAATCATAAACAGCGATTTTGGCGCGATCATTCAGGCGATCTAACCCGTAGGCCAGCGACGCTGCCGTCGGTTCATTAATAATTCGTTCAACCGTTAATCCAGCCAGCTCTCCAGCTTGTTTTGTAGCCTGGCGTTGACCGTCGTTGAAGTACGCGGGAACACTGATAACAGCGCGATCAATGGTGCATCCCAGCGCTTTCTCTGCGTCTGTCTTCAATTTCCGAATTACGAAACTGGAGACCTCTTCAGGCTTCATCCTGCGACCGGCTACATCAATGAAGACCTGGTTTCCTTCCGTCTCGACCTTAAACGGAAACTCTTCCTTGTCGGTCTCACCACGCCGGCGCCCAATCAGGCGCTTTACCGAATACAGAGTACGATCAGGAAGGATGCTCCGCATCCGATCCGCCGCCGCCCCAACCAATGGCTCGTCTGCTTCCGAAAAGCAGACGACGGACGGAGTCAATCGAGATCCATCTTTGTCGGCAATAAGCACCGGGAACCCGGCGTCCATGACGCCGATAAGCGAATTCGTCGTTCCAAGATCTATTCCGGCAATCATTCTATGAGTGCTAGTGCTAGAAAGAGAAATTCACCAGAAGATCGCTAAGAAAATGAAGTGGAGTTCTAGAGTGGCCCCTGTGCGCAAACGTAGACTAATCTAAACTCTGCTCCCTCTTTGCGACCTTCTGTTTAATCTCGCTTTCCACTTTCGTCGTGTCATTGTTTCCCATTGTCGGCGATATTGGTCCGGCCAAGGCCGGAACGGCGCTGTCGGCGCTTCGTCAATCGGTTCCCGGCTCTCCAATCCGCCGAGTCATTCTTCCAGCTTTCGAACTCTGTCCTTCACCTGATCGATCCACTTTTGAAGAAATGCCAACTGGAATGCAGTCTGAGCCAGCGCATCGCAACAGTCCTCTTTGCGCTCGTGCCAACGCCGGTCGAGCTGTTCGATCTCGTTGAGGAAACCCGCCTCGCAGTCCGCCAGTTCTGTTTGCAGCTGCGACAACTCCGTCACAACCGGCTGAACACGTTGGTAAGCCATCGCTTTTAGCAGTGGCGATTGTTGCTTACCCAAAGAATCGAGCGCCTCATCGGCTTTGTGCAAAACACCAGCCACCTTACTGAAACATTTTTCCAGCTCGCTTCCGATCTGTTTAGCGCGAACCTCGCCAAACTCTAGTTTCAAAAGATGTTGAATGCGCGATACCGGTCGCAAAAGTGTGTGAAACGCTTCGTTAAGCGAAGAAGCATCCGCGTCACGAGCGGCGCTCTTCCGAAAATAAATCTCCTTCAGAGCATTCTCATCAAGCGCCGGACGTCGTTCGAGTCCGAGCACGGCAAAATAATCGATCATTCGACTCGCCTTTGGCTCGCTCATGACAGTCTAAGCTGCTTCGAATGCCCTGAGCAAGCGAAGCTCGCCGAAGGGCACGTCATGCAGAAAAACTTTCGCCACAAGAACAGTGGGCGACTGCATTCGGATTCGTCACCTTAAATCCGCCTTTCTGCAGGTCGTCACTGAAATCAAGCAACGATCCGCTGACGAACAAAGCGCTTTTAGGATCAACCACAACGCAGACTCGATTTGATTCGACCAGAATATCGCGATCCATCGGCCCATCTACCAGGTCCATTTTGTACTGCAATCCAGAACAACCTCCTCCGATCACTGCTACGCGCAGTGCACCATTCGGCCGCCCCTGCCGCTGCAGCAGCCCTGAGAGCTTTGCCGCCGCGCGCTCGGTTACCTTCACCAACCGTTCATTGCCTATCTTGTATTTTACTTCGCTGACTACGCTCACGCGCGAATATGAGATCAGTCGCAGCGAAAGACAAGTGAGAGCTCGCATATGAGCTTCCACGGCCCGAGGCCCAAGCGCGACCTCGTGCGTCAGCCACGCCGATCAACGTGGGTCGCCCGTCCCGGTCGACCCTTCCGCAAACTGCCCATTGATCAATGAAGCCGCTACCCTGTAACTCGAAAGAGTCATGCCTTCGCCATTGACACGATTATCCCCAGGACCGATTCAAGTGCACTTATCTGCCGCTCCTCTTGTCATGAAACCACCTCGGGTACGAACAGTAGCTCTTTCTACAGCAACGTTGTTACTGACTTCCTTCCTAGCCAACGCAGATGAAGGGATGTGGTTGTTTAACGCGCCCCCTGCCAGACTGCTCAAAGAAAAGTACCAATTCTCCCCAGGGCAAGAGTGGTATGACCATCTGCAAAGGAGCAGCGTCCGATTCAATGCGGGTGGCAGCGGCTCGTTCATTTCCGCCGACGGATTGGTAATCACCAATCACCACGTCGGTGCCGACGCCCTTTCAAAGTTCAGTACACCTGAACACAACTATCTGAAGGACGGATTTTACGCGGCTACTCAGGCTGAGGAAAAACAGTGTTTCGACTTGGAGCTCAACCAGCTCGATTCGATCGAGGATGTCACAGCTCGAGTCAACGCCGCAGTTAAACCAGGGGCGTCCGCCGAAGTGGCATTCCAGGCCCGTAGGAAAATCATCGCGGAGATTGAAAAGGAATCGCTAGATAAAACGGGACTGCGGAGCAACGTGATTACGTTGTATCACGGAGGCAGCTACCACCTTTATCGCTACAAACGCTACACCGACGTACGTCTGGTTTTCGCCCCGGAACAACAAATCGCGTCTTATGGGGGCGATCCAGACAATTTCGAATACCCTCGTTACGACTTGGACATCTGTCTTTTCCGAGTTTACGAGAACGGCAAACCGGTCCACGTAAATGACTACCTGAAATTCAGCGGAAAAGGCGTCTCGGAGAACGAACTGGTATTTTGCAGCGGCAATCCGGGTTCGACCCAGCGCGAAAAGACCGTCGCGCAATTCGCAGCCGAACGAGACAGCTTTGTGCCATTGGCCAAGGCTATCTTTGATCGCCAGGAGGTCGCCGTAAGTGCTTTTTCCGCTCGCAGCCCGGCCTTTGCTTTGCAGGCCCGAGAGGATCTAGACGATCTACGTAATACGCGAAAGGTACTGGACGGAAGAATTGGTGGGCTGCTGGATCCACAGTTCTTTAACCTGCTCCAAGAGCGGGAAACGAGACTGCAAGCGAAGTTCAAAGAGAACGCCAAGTTTCAATCGGGGCTTGGTGCTTACGAACGCATCGCCGCGACGCAAAAAGAAATAACGGCTAAAACAACCAGGTTTGTCTTACTCGAGGGTAAGCTCGGGTTCGCCAGCCAACTGTTCGATTACGCCCGAATACTGTATCGACATGCAGTCGAGAAGGCCAAACCGAACGGCGAACGCCTCGATGAATACCAGGCCGCCAACGCTGCGCCCCTTGAATTCGAACTATTTTCGGAGGCGCCGATTCACTACGATCTCGAGAAAATAAGACTAGCCGAGTCGCTTAGCGATCTCGCCAATCGCCTGGGCGTAGACGACCCGCTGGTCAAACAGATTCTGGGCGGCAAATCCCCCCGGGAACGAGCCGCCGAGCTTGTCTCTCAATGCACCCTTGGATCGGTTACGGTTCGCAAAGACCTTTATAAGGCGTCCGCTGAAACACTGAAGGCTTCCACTGATCCGATGATCGCTCTGGCAGTCCTGATTGACCCGGCGGCGCGCGAGCTAAGAACCCAACATGAAACAGAGACCGAGACACTCCGCCAGGCTTACAGTCAGATCGCCTCTGCCCGGTATGCGGCCGGGGAAGAGTCTTACCCAGACGCCACCTTTACACTTCGTTTATCTTTTGGAACCGTCGCCGGTTACGAGGAAGATGGAAAGCAGGTGCCCGCCTTTACGCGGTTTGGCGGGCTGTTCGAGCGTGCGACAGAACGCGAAAATCGCCCGCCATTCGATATTCCGCCTCGGTGGATTTCGAGCAAGGATCGACTCGACCCTTCTGTTCCATTTAACTTCGTCTGCAAAGTTGACATCGTCGGCGGCAGCAGCGGCAGCCCCGTGGTCAACCGCGCAGGAGAGTTCGTCGGAATCGTGTTCGACGGTAATATTCAGTCATTGATTTGGGACTACGCTTATTCGGAAAAACAGGCTCGCACAGTCGCTGTCGATTCCCGGGCAATTATCGAAGCTCTGAAAAAAGTTTACGGAACGGACACCCTGCTCCAGGAGATCGATACGGGTAAACTCTCCCCACCGGCCGGAGAGGCGTCGGGCGCTGCTGCGACCCATTGAACGCTCCCAGGGCACAAGCTTGCGTCTCCCACCTTTTCCCTATTTGACAGGCCTGAAGCCCGCATCGATTCAATAATCTCTGCCACATGATTACGCTTCTTCGTTCCCGGATCGTACCTCTCTCACTCGTAACCCTCCTCATCCCATTGGTTTCATCCCGCGCCGACGAAGGGATGTGGCTGTTCAATGCGCCTCCAGCAATATTGCTCAAAGAAAAATATCAGTTTTCTCCGGGTCAAGACTGGTACGATCACCTTCAGCGGAGCAGCGTCCGATTCAATTCAATAGGAAGCGGCTCATTCATTTCAGCCGATGGACTGGTGATTACAAACCACCACGTCGGTGCCGACGCCTTGCAAAAGTTCAGCACTCCGGAACACAACTATCTCAAGGAGGGCTTCTACGCAGCTACTCAGGCTGAAGAGAGACCATGCTACGACCTCGAGCTTAACGTCCTCCAATCAATTGAGGACGTTACCTCACGTGTGAATGCTGCGGTAAAACCCGGCACTTCCCCACAAGAAGCGTTTCAGGCACGCCGGAAAGTCATCGCCGAAATTGAAAAGGAATCGTTAGACAAGACAGGACTGCGCAGCAATGTCATCACGCTTTATCAGGGTGGCAGTTATCAGCTCTATCGCTACAAGCGTTATACCGACGTCAGGCTGGTTTTTGCTCCGGAACAGCAAATCGCTTTTTATGGCGGTGATCCCGACAATTTCGAGTACCCTCGCTATAATCTGGATATCTGCATTTTCCGTGTCTACGAAAACGGAAAACCGGTCCACATAACCGACTATTTGAAATTCAGCCCGCAGGGCCCGTCGGACAACGATCTGGTGTTTGTCAGCGGAAATCCCGCATCGACTCAACGCGAAAAAACGGTCGACCAGTTCATGGCGGAACGAGACTCGGCGCTCCCGTTAGCGAAATCGATCATCGATCGCCGGGAGGTTGCAATCGCTGCGTTTTCTGCTCGTCGGCCCGACTACGCACTCCAGGCACGAGAAGACTTATTTCGTATACGCAACACCCGTAAAGTCATTGATGGAAGAATTGCCGGATTGCTTGATCCGGAGTTTTTCGACCTCCTTAAGCAGCGGGAAACAAAGCTGAAAGCGAAATTCCAGGAGAACGCAAAATTCAAACCTGGCCTCGATGCCTACCAACGGATCGCAGATACTCAAAAAGAGATCACAGCGCAACAGGTCAGATTCCAGTACCTGGAAGGAGATCTTCGAGGTGGGGCCCGCGGCTTCGACAGCGATTTGTTTAAGCTCGCTCGGGTTCTATACCGGCACTCTATCGAGCAATCGAAGCCAAATGGCGAACGCCTCTACGAATACCAGGACGCGAACAAGGCACCTCTCGAATTCGCTCTCTTTTCCGAGGCCCCGATCCACGTCGACCTGGAAAAGACTGCTCTGGCCGATTCGCTCACCGATCTTGCCAACCGCCTGGGCGTAAACGATCCGTTGGTGCAGCAAGTGCTGGCAGGTAAATCGCCCCGAGAGCGCGCCGCAGAGCTCATTTCCCATTGCACGTTGGCTTCGACTCAGGTGCGCAAAGACCTTTACAAGGCGTCAGCTGATGCGTTGAAAGCTACCAACGACCCCATGATCGCTCTTGCAGCCCTGGTCGATCCAGCTGCTCGTGAAATGAGAGCAGCTCACGACGGCCAACTCGAAACGCTCCGGCAGTCCTACAGCCAAATCGCCGCCGCGCGATATGCGGCGGGCGACGAGTCCTATCCAGACGCTACATTCACGCTGCGTTTATCGTTCGGACCTGTCGCGGGTTATGAGGAAGAAGGCAAGCAAGTGCCTGCATTTACCCAGATCGGCGGGCTTTTCCAACGCGGCGCAGAGCGCGAAAATCAGCCTCCGTTCGATATCCCGGAACGCTGGATGAAGAGCAAAAGCCAACTCGATCTGAGTGTTCCGTTCAATTTCGTATGTAATGTCGACATCGTCGGCGGCAGCAGCGGCAGCCCGGCCGTCAATCGCGCAGGTGAATTTGTCGGGATCGTATTCGATGGAAATATCCAGTCGTTGGTTTGGGATTATGCTTACTCCGAAAAACAAGCTCGCACCGTAGCGGTTGATTCCCGAGCCATTGTCGAAGCTCTGCAAAAGGTCTACAAGACTCCGGCTCTTCTGCAGGAAATCATTACGGGCAAATCCTCCCAACCGGCCGGAGGCAGCACCGGAGCAGCCGCGACGCATTAGGGCGGAACGCCGTCATCCTCCTTCGTCCGGCCAAGGCCGGACTACGGAGGACAGGTCGCCGACAACCGTCACCGCCGGCATCGGAGAAGGCGTTAGAGACGGCGAAACGGCGATAGGGCGAAGAGGGAGACCGGCGCGGGCTGAGGCGTCCCGCTCCAATTGGAGCGGGAGATGCCAGCCCAGGTTTTTTAGCCTTGGGTCAAGCGGTTGTTAATACGATCTGCCCCTGTAAGGGCAATGGAATCGCGGCACAAATCAATTGATTTTCTCCGCTCAGCCCCCATGGTGCATATCCACGGTATGCGCCACACCATCTCAGTCCTTGTCGAAAACAAGTTCGGTGTCCTGACACGGGTCGCCGGCATGTTCAGTGGGCGCGGGTTCAATATTGATAGTCT
>JBKPBY010000042.1:0-12355 GCA_046727075.1 bacterium
CCACGAACGCCGTCCGTCCCGAAAATTTTCTTCTGTTCAGTCACGGCCTAATTGAAACGCTCGAAACGCAATTCGTAAACGGGAAACTTTTCATTAGGGCGCCTTCGCAACGACCGCGTATTTTTCTGGTAATTCTCAGGACGGCCTCTTATCCGCGTCCTTGGCTGACGTTCTCGCCAAATTCATTTCGTTAATTTTGCGATGAAGCGTTCGCCGGCTGATGCCGAGTTTTTTGGCTGCGGCGGTGACGTTGCCGTTCGTTGTGGCCAGCGCTCGCATAATCAACTTTTTCTCTGTCTCTTGTAGATCAAGCGGGCTCGCTTTTTCACCGAAAGCCTGAGGAGCGGAAATACCGCGGGCAGACACGGCACTGGCCGCCTGGCGGACGGCCATCGGCAGATCGCGCAGTCTGATTCTTGGCCCCGTCGCCATTACTACTCCGTGCTCGATTGCTGTGCGCAGCTCGCGAACATTCCCAGGCCAATCGTAGGTGAGCAACGCATCCATCGCGTCGGGCGTCAGGTCGAGCAGCGGTTTTTCGTTTATCCTGCAGAAATGACGCAAAAAGCCGCGCACGAGAATCGGAATATCTTCCTTACGCTCACGCAGCGGCGGCATGGTGATGCGTACTACGTTCAGGCGAAAGAAAAGGTCGTCGCGGAATTTTGCTTCCCGCACGAGTTGCTCCAGATTCTTGTTCGTCGCCGCGATCAAGCGCACGTCTGCGCGCAGCGTTTGATTGCCGCCCACCCGTTCGAATGCACGCTCTTCGCTGATTACGCGCAGTAATTTCACCTGCGTGCTTGGTGCAATCTCGGCCACTTCGTCGAGGAAAATTGTGCCGCCGCTTGCCTGCTCGAAGCGGCCAATGCGGCGTTCGTGCGCTCCAGTGAAAGCACCTTTCTCGTGCCCGAACAACTCGCTTTCCAACAGAGTGGGCGAGAGCGCAGCACAATGAACGATCACAAACTTCGCCTTGTTGCGCCGACTCAAATTGTGGATGGCGTGCGCAGCCAATTCTTTCCCGGTGCCGCTCTCGCCTTCGATCAGCACGTTGGCCGAAGAAGGCGCGACCTGCCGGATGGTGTCGAGCACCTCATGCAGAGCCTGGGAATCACCCCAAATGTTTTCCAGCCCATAACGTTCATCGACCTGCTCAAGCAGCGCGCGATTTTCCTGTTCGAGTTTGCGAGCCCGCACCGCGCGCGCGATCAGCATTTCGACCTTATCGAGATTCAGCGGCTTGGTGACAAAATCGTAAGCCCCGCGCTTCATCGCTTCCACCGCGACATCAATCGAGCCGTAAGCCGTCATCATGATGCAGATGGGAGCGCGCGGCAGTTTCAGAGCGCGATCGATCAACTTCATTCCGTCCTCCCCGCCCAGCCGCAGATCAGTCAGGAGCACGTCGATCTGCTCGCGCTCCAGGACATTCACCGCGCCGGCGATATCGGCAGCGACATAGACGTCGTAATCGTTCTCCAGCAACCGTCGCAGCCCGTCGCGCGTGTGCTTTTCATCATCGACGATGAGGATGGTGGGCTGCAGATCCATTGAGCGATGCAGGACGCTAAATGCTAGATGCTAGATTTTCATCCAAGATCAAGTATCCAGCATTCGCTATTCTGGAGCGATTCAGCAGCAATACCGGCAATTCAATTCCGCAAGGCTTGGCATAGTTCAACATTCCGGGAGCAGCAGCAGATTGCTTGTGGGACACGGCCAAGCTTCGGTTACGCCACGCGAAGGGGAAATTGAAAAAATATGAAAAAGAAATTGCTCCTACTCTTTCGCCGTTTTGTTCCGTCCAAGCGGAATGGCGGCGCCAACGGCAACGGCGCTAAGGATGATAAGGGCGATCGTCCGCCCCAAATTCAATGGCCGTACGTAATGACTTCCTCTGTCCCCATGCTCGGGCCAATCGTCCAGGGCTCTTGGATTTGGCATCATCACTATAGGCGTTGGCATCACGGTTATTACCGCACACGCCGTTAAAAGGGCGGACAGATCTATTGCCTCGGACAACGCGGTGAAAATCTGGCCGCGGATTTGTTGGGCCAATTCGTTAGGCCTAACGGGGGTGGCAGGCGGATGTGGTGGAAGTAGTCAATCTCCGGTTTGCAACATCCAGATCTTGTGCTGCACACTGCATTGGCAAACGGCACGGCGGACATTTGCGGCGCGTGCGCGAGTGCGTTTTGAAGAGAATTGAATCCGAGAAAAAAGGCCAAAAAAGCGAAAAAAAACCGACCAGGTAAGGCTTGAGTCGCGTTTTTCCGTTGGGGAGAAACACGTTTCTTCCAAGTCGTCATTGAAACTTCAACACCAACTCTCAACTAAAACATGAAAAATCCTCATCCGTTTAATCGTTCAAAATCTACTCTGTCGTATTGGCGTCTCGCTCTTGGCGGGACATTTTTCTGTACCGGCCTGGCACTGGCATTTGTGGCCAGTTCCACGCTAACAACTTCAGTCAGCGCGGTGTCGGCTCAGTCCGCCGGATTCTACACTCGGCAGATCCCGCTCACTGGCACGTCATCTCCGCAGACTGGCGATTTCACGCCGTCTGATGGTAGCCAGGGCCAAGTCGAGTTCGCCGGGCAGGGAGTGATGGAGGATGGCAGTCCGGGTCCGGCTCCGGGGACCGTCGTTAACCGCAGCCTGTCGAAGGGCCCCGGCAAGGCCGCCTCAGCGACGAGCGCTAAGAAGGCGAAGTCCAACCCACAGCTCAACTTTAGTTTCGCGGGCCTGAACCATTACCAGCAGCGCTACTCACGCGGCGGGAACCAATTCTCCGTCGAGCCGCCTGATCAGGGCATGTGCGCCGGCAACGGCTACGTGGTCGAGGTAGTGAATGACGTGTTCAACGTGTTCAACACGTCCGGCGTGTCGCAGCTGCCGGACAACACCGCCACCAACATCGTCGCGGGCTTCCCGCGTGACGTGAACCACGCCATTGATCTGAACTCGTTCTTCGGCTACCCGGCGGCGGTGAAGCGGACGCCACCCATCGTGTTCGGGCCGGCCGTGACCGATCCGAGCTGCCTCTACGACGCCGCGACGCAGCGCTTCTTCGTCATTGCGCTGACACTCGAAGTCAATCCGGCGACAGGCGCGTTCACGTTGCAGAACCACCTCGACATCGCAGTCAGTCAGACGTCGAACCCGACCGGCGGCTGGAACATCTATCATATAAACGTCACGAACGACGGGACGAACACCGGTGGCTCGAATCCGGGTCCGTATCTCGGCGACTACCCGCACATCGGCGCGGACGCAAACGGGTTCTACATCACGACCAACGCCTACCCTTGGTGCTGCAATGGCTTTAGCGGAGCGCAGATCTACGCGTTCTCCAAGGCGCAACTGGCAGCGGGTGCAGCGAGCGTCAACATGGTTCACATTGACACGTCTGGCTTGGTCAACGCTCCGAGCGAAGCCAGCTCCACGCAGCCGGGCTTTACGGTCTGGCCAGCGCAGTCGCCCGGGACTTCACAATTCAACCTCGCGATTGGCGGCACTGAATATTTCCTGAGCTCGAACGCCGCGGACGAGGCGCAGAAGCCGGTCTCCGGCAACGCTGGCACCCGAACCTCGACACAGATCGTGGCGTGGACGCTAACAAATACGTCCTCGCTCAACATGTCACCAGCGCTCAGCTTGAGCAACAATCTCATAACTGTGAACCAGTACGGCGTCCCGCTGAAGCAGGTGCAACCCGGCTCCGGCACAACTGCTGACAAGGCCACGACGCCGGACGTGGCGCAGGGCGACTGCTTGAACGAC
Source organism: bacterium (assembly GCA_046727075.1). Taxonomy (GTDB): domain Bacteria; phylum Verrucomicrobiota; class Verrucomicrobiia; order Chthoniobacterales; family JAFAMB01; genus JBKPBY01. The sequence continues at coordinate 3,787 of JBKPBY010000042.1, forward strand.
GAGACGACAGTGCTCTTCGACGGCACGACCACGGGCTGCTGGAAGCTGCTCGTCTCGGCCACCGCTCATGGTTCCCCGCCGCGGACTGAGGTCGTTGCGAGCCCGGACTCGAATGACACTCGGATGCAGCAGGTAATGTACGCCAACGGCAAGCTCTGGGGCGCGCTCGACACCGCAGTCAGCTTCGACAACATCCCGGCGAACGACCGCGCCGGAATCGCGTGGTACATCCTCAACCCGACTAACAGCAAGCTCGTCATGCAGGGGACGTATGGTATTGCCGGCGCTTCTCTCACGTACCCGGCAATCGGCGTTACCGCAGCTGGTCGCGGCGTAATGGCGTTCTCGTACACGGACGCCACGACGAACCCGAGCGCGGCGTATGCACCGATCGACGGGTCAGTCGGTGTCGGCGACACGCACATCATCGCGACAAGTGGAGCTACGCGTGACGACGGTTTCTCCGGCTACAAGCAGCAGAGGTTTCCCAACCCGATCCGATCGCGCTGGGGCGACTTCGGCGCGGCGGCCGTGGACGGTAACTCGGTCTGGATCGCCAGCGAGCTTACCCAGACTTCACCTTGTAACTATACCGACTGGGGCGGTCCGTTCTTTGCTGGCGGCAGCGGCGACAACCTGCTCGGCACGTGCGGCGGAGCCAGCCATGGCGCCGGCACACGGACCGCGCTCGCTGACTGGAACACGCGGATCAGCAAGCTGACGCCGTAACCAAAGTTGTTTCCTAATGGGCGGGATAGGTGAAAATCTATCCCGCCCATTTTTTTTGTCGTGGTGACGAGATTCTTCAAGTAGCTTGCTTTCGCGTTCATCTTTTTGACGCTCGCGATCAGCGCCCACTTTCTGGGGCGATCCGGGAGCAATGCTGACAGTTCAATCCCGCAGCACTCGGCGATACGGCTATACTTTCATTCGCAAACGCGAGCGCTTTTAAAATGGGAAATAAATATTGACACCAGAGGTGCCGCCGGGAAAGTCACGGACTTCCACTCCAAAAACCTATGAAAAAACTCCTCGCAGTATCTTTAGTGATCTCTTCCGTGGTATTAAGTATTGTCGCCCTCGCCGCGCCATCGACCCGATCGACGCTGAAAGGGAGCAAACCGAGTTGGGCTAAATCTGGAAACCTTGTAAGTGCGGCCAATGCACAGAATCAGCTGGGATTCCGCGTGTATCTTGGCTGGAATAACGCGTCGGATGCCGAGGCGCTAGCGCGCGCTGTGTCCGATCCGCACAGTAAGTCCTACCGTAATTACCTGACACCTGCGCAATTCCGGCAGCAGTTCGCGCCAACTGCGAATCAAGTGGCGCAAGTTCAAAACTGGCTGACGAGCCAGGGATTCACTCTCGTCTACACGCCGGCAAACAATCATTATGTGTCAGCCAAGGGAAGCATTGCCCAGGCACAAGCGGCGTTCGGTGCTGGCTTTGGTATGTATAAGGTTAATGGAATGACACTTCGCTCGCCGTCCGCGGACGTCTCTATTCCCAGTTCGCTGGCTGGCATTGTGAATGCGGTAGTCGGGCTGGACCAAAGTTACGAGTTCGTGCACACCAATCATATTGTGGATAGCAATGCCCCCCCGTCGGAGGGTTTCAGGAATGCGCCTCCGCTCTCAACCTACTGGGCGCAGTTTCTCACCGGCGTAGCCGTGCCGCCGTACACTCCTCCTCCGGCAGCGCCTGGGTACGCTTTCCCGACCGGCTTTACAGATATTGCACTTCCATCTGTGCCGTGGTCTGAAAAGGGGCATACGCCTGCGCAAATCAAGGGCACTTATGGCATCTCCGGTTACACGGGCAAAGGGCAGACGGTCGCGATCATTGATGCCTACGCGTCGCCAACAATCCTTCAAGACGTTAATCAGTGGTCGACGAATCGCGGGCTCCCGACGTTCCCGACCCCCAATGGAGGTACGTTCACACAAGTGGTGGCACCTGGGGTTTACAACATTCCCGAGAATCGAGCGCAGGATCCACAAGGGTGGTATGGCGAAGAGACCCTCGATGTGGAAGCCGTCCACGGCATGGCACCGGATGCCAACATCGTTTACGTAGGCGCCCCTAACAATTACCAGGACCTGGACGCCGCTATGAATCACGTGGTCGACAATCACCTCGCCCAGATCGTTAGCAATTCTTACGGGTTCACGACAGAATTCCTGCCGCCTGGCTTTATCTTGCCGTTTGAACAAACACTCGTCCAAGGCGCGGCTGAAGGCATTGGCATCTATTTCGCATCCGGTGACAATGCCGATGAAGTGTGCGTACACGGTTATGCGACAGTTGACTGGCCCGCGTCAAGCCCATGGATCACAGCGGTTGGCGGCACCAGCCTCGGGGTAACCGCAGCAAACACACGTGCCGTTGAGACTGGCTGGGATACGAGCACCTACAGCTGCAACAAATCAAACCTCAACTGCACCCGCGCGCCCGGCTGCAATGGATGGCTTTATGGCTCGGGCGGTGGAGTGAGCTGCTTGTTCTCACGCCCGTCGTATCAGTCGGCATTGACAGTAACCGCAGATCCATTGACGCAATGTTCCGCCTTCGCGGGACGTGCCGTGCCTGACGTAGCGGCAGTGGGCGATCCGAATACGGGGTATCTCATCGGCCAAACACAAACTTTTCCCGAGGGCACGTCCTATGACGAATATCGCATCGGTGGAACCAGCCTATCCTGCCCACTCGTTGCCGGGATCATGGCGCTGTCGGACCAGAAATCCGGAGTGCATGGCTTCGCCAATCCATTCTTCTACGGCGGCACTGTTTCGTACTATGACGTCACGTCCGTTAAGACCGCGGTCGCGCGCCGAAACTTCAACAACAACGTTGACGACTCCAACGGCACGGTAGATCGACTCCGTACGTTCGATGACTTTACCAGTTCACCGACGTTCTTCACCGGCACAGGCTGGGATAACGTGACCGGTCTGGGCGTGTTCAACGGCATACCTTAATCGGCTAGCTCAGCGCAATTCTGTGAGACAGGGACGCGGACAAATCCGCGTCCCTGTTTTTTTTGCGCGGCAATTCTGGGTCGGGACGGCGCGCTGCGGCGTCTGGACATCGCGGCGCGCTGTCCTTACCACGAAGGATGGACAAGGCGAGATGGTTCCCTCTAGAATGCGTTTGTTATGTCTGCTTCGCCCACGTCCGCCGGAGCAATTTATCTCTTGCAGATTTTCGCGGCTGCGTTTCTCGCGATTCTTTTTCTTCAGTCAGGCATCGATAAAGTTGTCGATCGCCGCGGCAACCTGGAATGGTTGAAAGGCCATTTTGCCAAAAGCCCACTGGCTGGAATCGTGCCAGCGCTTTTGACTATGATCACCATCATCGAGACCGCAGCCGGCGCGTTGAGCGCAATTGGATGCGTGGTAATAATTTTCGCGCGCGATTCAACAGTTGCGTTCTACGGCGCAGTCATTTCCGCCATCGCGATTATTGCACTGTTCCTCGGCCAACGAATGGCAAAAGATTACGCTGGAGCGGCAGTGCTGGTTCCCTATTTTCTGCTGGCTCTGATCGCAATGTACTTGCTCGCATTGAAATGATGTAACCGCGGATTACGCGGATAATTAGGACCCAGAGCCGAATCCGTGAAAAGACGGACAAACAAGGAAAAGCTCCTTGACACTCGTATAACCGTTCGGCACTCTCACGCTCTCAAATTCGCTCGATTTAATTTGAACGCGTAATTTGCAGCTAACAAATATGAAAACTCCTCGTTCGTTTAGTGGAACTCATCTCCTATCGCAGCTACGAATTCCCGTCGCGGGCACGCTTATCGCAGCCGCCGTGGTCACCGCGGTCGCCGCTCTGAATCCCGATATTCGCGTCAGCGTTGGTAGTCCGACCACACCATTCTCGCTGAACAAGCAGAATGAACCCGCGCTCGCCGTAGACGCAAATCATCCGGGCTTCCTCGTTGCGGGCGCCAACGACAACATCGACATGGAAGCCTGTAACGCCGGGGATGACAGGACTTGTCCCTTCACATCTGGCGTCGGTACCTCTGGCGTCTACTTCTCGTTCAACTTTGGCGGTACGTGGGTGCAACCAACGTATACCGGCTTGACTGCGCGCGGCTGCACGGGCGTCATAGGCAACAGCGACCCGGCCTGCACACCCCACGTCGGACCTATTGGTACGCTGCCGTGGTATTATGAGAACGGGCTGACTTCCGACGGTGATCCGGGGCTCGCTTTTGGCCCCAAGCCCGACGCCAACGGTCACTTTTCCTGGCTTAATGGTTCGCGTCTGTATTACTCGACCCTCGTATCGAACCTAAGCGCAGATCGCAACGGGACCGCTTTCAAGGGGTTCGAGGCAATTGCCGTCTCACGCACCGATCATGTGGGGGCGGCGGCATTGGGCGGTGCTGCTGGCAAAAACGCGTGGATGCAGCCAGTGCTGGTCTCCAAGCAAAATGGGGCGGCCTTCTCCGACAAGCCGCAGATCTGGGCGGATAATGCAGCATCGAGTCCCTTCTTTGGACATGTCTACATCGCCTACAGTGCTTTCCGTGGCTCCAATGCGGTGCCGGTCATCGCGGCTACGTCGACCGATGGAGGGAGCGCTTGGACGCAAAAGCAAGTCACAACGGCCACCAGCAACGCTTCACACGGTTATAAAACCGGGTGCACGATCCGCACCGACAGCCACGGCGTGGTCTATCTTTTTGTCACTCAATTTGGAGCGGGGACTCCAAGTATCGGCACGCATGTAATGATTAAGTCGTTCGACGGCGGTCAGAGCTGGACGCACCCGGTGAACATCTCCCTTATGAACGACGGTTGCTTTAACATAGACCCCGTCTTTAACGAATGCACCGAGGATGGCATTGCCGGCGCACGCAGTGATCTGGCGGCTTCGCCGAGTGTAGATATCGCAAATGGCGCGCCTACTGGCGCCGATGCGACTAACGAAATCGTGAATGCCTGGGTGGATGGTCGCTTTGGACTGAATCATGAAGTGGTACTGCTCAGGTATTCCAGAAATGGCGGTGGCACTTGGTCTACTCCGGCAGTGGTGAGTACTGCGGGGGACCGCGGCTTCTACGCGGCACCGGCGATTTCGCCGGACGGAAGGGATCTCTACCTCGTTTACAACGCTTTCACGACGCCGTTCCGCAATAACACTACGAGCCTGAGATCGCTGCTTGGCGTCGTCAAGCATGCAGACATCGGAGCAGGCGGTGCACCGACGAACTGGACCACCCTGCATCGCAGCGCAGCGGGTGATCCGCGCGGCTCGAGTTCAAACGATCTGAAAGCCGAGTTTCTAGGGGATTACGTGTACGCAATCGCCACGCGCACGTATGGCGCGGGCGTGTGGAATGATGCGCGTAATGCAGCGGATTGTCCCGCCATAGATGCCTGGCGCCAGGCGGTGCAGAATGGCGCAACGGTGCCGCCGCCCGCTCCTCAGCAAAATTGTCCGGCTACCTTTGGCAACTCGGACATCTTTGGCGGATCGTTTGCCGATCCGACGACGCCCTAGGAAGTTCTAGTCGGCTTGATTGGGACGATATCCGCTCCTCCTGCTTACAATCTGCAGGAGGAATAAGCGAGAGTCGCTCTGTTCTAGTCAAGTCACCCAAGCTTCTTCGCGATCTTTGGCGGGAAAAGCCAGAGAAGCTTTCCTTCCTCGGATTCAGGGTCGACATCGAGCACCGCCACGCCGGCCTTAGAAAGCTTAAGAGAGGCGCCGGTTAATCCCGAAATAATGTTAGTAAAGTCAGGTTCATGACCGACCAGCATCAAAACTCTCGCGCGATGCCGCTTCAACACCGCTCCGAGGTTCTTCATCCCGAATCCAGGGGCGAGCAATTCATCCTTTCGCAACTTCGCTTTCAGATAATCGGCTGCGATCTCGGCAGTTTGTGCTGCCCGCGGCAGTGGACTGGTAACGATCAGGTCCGGTCGCACATTCAGACGATCGAGAAATTTCGCGACGTCGCGCATTTCTTTTTTGCCGCGTTTGGTTAGTGGACGTTCATCATCGGGTTTGTTCCACTTCCGCCAGTCGGCGTCACCGTGTCTAAGAAAATAGAGTTCCATGTCGATGTTTTCTCTTGCTCACAGAATCTGCCATTTTGGACGGCGGGTGCGCGGATCGATTTGCCACAGCCGCGTTCCGCCTAGAAATGCATTGCGATTGTGTCCACGTTCGATTCCCTTGGGCAGCGCGTCCAAATTTTTAGCGTTGCCACCACCGAGAACGACATAGTCGGCGATCAGCGCTTTTTTAAGTTGGACGAGCGCATGCTCGACATCGTGTCGCCAGCTCTTGTGGCCACGCCGCGCCATGGCGGGTTTCCCAAGGTAATCTTCAATGATGCTGCCGTTACGATAAGGGAGATCGCCTAGTTCCAGCGGTAGAACATAATTGCTCCACACGAGGGCTGAACCAAGTCCTGTGCCCAAGCCGAGAAAAAGCATTCGCCGGCCGTGATAACTGCCAAGTGCTTGCATGGCGGCGTCGTTAATGATGCGGATTGGTTTGCTAAACGCATTTTCGAAATCAAATCGCACCCACCCTTTGCCGAGATGCTTCGGCTCGCTTCGGATGCGCCCCTCGCGCACTGGTGAGGGGAATCCCATCGAGATCGCGTCAAATTTCCAATCGCTAACTAATGGCTTAATTTGCCTGATCATCTCGTGGGGCGTCAACTGCGGCCCAGATTTGAATTTTCGTTTTTCCGCACGCGAAATCATCAGTTTCACATTCGAGCCTCCAATGTCGATGACGAGGACTTTTTTCTTCATCACGGTTGTTTCGACGTGATAGCCGAAGACGTGGATTTCGGTTGGCGGTCGGTCCCAGTCGCAGCAGGAGCCGCAGGTTTGTCGCTGGCTACCATGATCGGGATCAATTTATCGGCGCGCAATTTCTTCTTTGAGGCAGTCATTTTTCTGGTGCGCTCGCGGGAGACCTCACGGAAATGCCACTGCGCCTGCGCGCGCGGCTCCGACCCCTCGGGTTTCAAACGCCGGTAGCTTCCATCCGACTGAAGCTCGCGCGCTTTGACACGGTCGTGTAAAAAGCTGGGAAGCACCTCGTTAATGATCTGGTCGCGCAACGTTGGGTTTTCGACCGGAAATGCCAGCTCGATCCGCCGATAAAAATTTCGCGGCATCCAATCAGCGCTGGACAGAAAGACCTTGGGCTGACCGGCATTCTCAAAATAAAAAATCCGGCTGTGCTCAAGAAAACGACCTACAATGCTGATGACGCGGATATTCTCGCTCAAGCCGGGCATTTTTGGCCGCAAGCAACAGATGCCGCGGACGATCAGATCAATAGTCACATCGGCGCACGAAGCTTCATAGAGTTTCTCGATGATTTCCTTATCGACCAGCGCGTTCAATTTCGCCACAATGCGACCTGGTTTGCCTGACCGAGCGTGGTCACGCTCGCGCTCAATCAAGCGGATGAGGCGGCTGTGCATATCGAACGGCGCCACCATTAATTTTTTCAGGCCGGGATAACCGGCGAGGCCAGTGAGGGTATTGAAAACGATGGCTACTTCCTCGGTCAATTTTGGTTCGCTGGTGAGCAAACTAAAGTCGGTATAAATGCGCGCAGTGCGCGAGTGATAGTTGCCGGTGCCGAGCTGCACATAACGCCGGAGCTGGTCTGCGTCACGACGAACAATGAGCAGCGCCTTGGAATGCGTTTTTAGGCCGACCACCCCATAGATGACATGCGCGCCGGCTTCTTCCAGACGGCGAGCCCATTGAATATTACTCGCCTCATCAAAGCGTGCACGGAGCTCAACAATAGCGGTGACTTGTTTTCCGGCATTGGCAGCCTCGATGAGCGCTCCCACTATGGGTGAATCACCACTTGTACGGTACAGGGTGATTTTAATCGCCAGCACCTGTGGATCCTGCGCTGCGGCCTCAATCCACTCGACAATTTGATCGAAGCTGTCGTAAGGATGATGGAGCAGCACGTCCTGACGCCGCAACACTTCGAAGAAATCAACATGCGGCGGAAGCGCGGGATCGCGCGCCGGCTGAAATGGACGGTCCTTTAGTTTCGCAAACGCGTCATTAGTCAAGAGCGGCATCAGATGCGTCATGGAAAGCGGACCATCGAGTTTGTAAGCGTCGGCCTCTGTCAGGTCGAAGAACCTCAGCAGCAACTCGAGAAAGTCCTTCGGACAATCGGCTTCCACTTCCAAGCGGACCGCATTGCCCCGACTCGAGCGCCTTAACTCTTGTTCGATGGTGCGCAGGAGATTTTCCGCCTCTTCTTCGTCGATGTAGAGATCGCTGTTGCGGGTGACGCGGAAAGCGTGCACCTCGTCGATGATCAAGCCTGGAAATAATTCGCCGATGTGCTGTTTGATCAGCGAGGCGAGATAGATGTACTCCCAGGGTTCGTCCGCGCCTTTGCCGCGCGGCAGAGCAATTAGCCGAGAAACCGCACGCGGAACCTGGACAATGGCGTGCAGCGGCTCACCGCCTCGCTGCGCCTTCGCCCGCACAAGCAGGTTATGGCTGCGATTCAAGAGATGCGGAAACGGATGGCTCGCATCCAC
>JBKPBY010000043.1:0-8529 GCA_046727075.1 bacterium
ACTGTCGAGCTGCAAAATCTTTGTTGCGTCGTAACATAGAGTCAAGACTGTTCATGCTGTTTTCTCCTGATAGAGAGATGTTGCTTGACACTTCGTTGAGCGCCAATGTCTTCACCCGCTCCGAACCAGTTTGATGGCGCGAGACCGATGGTGTTATTCATGGCATTCTGAAAGCGCTGTTTGCAGCCCAGGTACCGCAAAGGAGCATTTTATGCATAACGATATTCCGCTCATCCTGGCTGCCCTCATCGCTGTGGCAATCATTGTCATCGGCTGTTTCTACCTTGTATCTCCCGAACGAATCTCAGGAACATTTGGTCTTAAGCCGCCTGCAACCGATGCCGACACTCGTGCCTGGCTGCGTCTCAAAGGAATTCGGGACGTTGCATCGGGATTGGTCGTACTGACCATGATGCTGACTACGGGCGGCCGAGCGGTAGGCGTAGTCCTGCTCGTTTTTGCCATCATTCCGTTTGGCGACATGTGCAACATTCTGGGTTCGGGCGGGTCGAAGTCGACGGCGTTCTCCGTTCATGGCATAACCTGCGCGGTGATGCTTGTCGTCGGCCTCTTGTTGATCCATGCCATTTGAGCGGGACGGTTAGAAAGGAGGAGGGATAATGAATCATTGGATGTGGGCGGTATCTCTCGTCGGCATTCTTAGCACGGCAGTGGTGTGTGGCACGGACATGTTCTTTTTGACTGTGGGCCGTCCCGCTCTCAGATTGGCTTCCCCATCTGCGGGAACCGAAGTTATGGGTTTCTTCCACATGTTCGGCGACGCTCGGATGCCGATCTGGGGCGTCTCGGCGATGTTGTGCAACTTGCTGCTGGCGGTTGTGAGCAGGGGTGAGCAGCGTTGGTTCTATCTCGCATCGCTCGTCATGCTGATTCTGTTCGTCATCGCCTATGGTCGCTTGTCAAAGCCAATTAATCAGATTCAAACCGAAGCAGCAAAGATCGGAAAAAACCTCGAGAATGGTCGAGAGCTCCAGGCCTCGTGGGATAGATCGCTAATCATTCGTGTTCCGCTGCTCGTTGTGTCCCTGCTTGCCCAGTGCCTCGTGTTGCTAGTCGCTTCGGCATAAATGTGCCTGTCCGCTCCCCTTTGAAGAGTCAGGAGCATTTCGCCGATGCATCTAGACAAGTCTTCGTGTTGAATCGGAAGCGCGAGGTCTCTCTCTGAAAGACTTATAGCGTTTTGAGCCCCATGACTCTCCGCGCCGCCTTTCGATGCACTGATCTCACCGCCGTCGAACTTTTTCCCGACTCATTCGGTCGGAGCCACTGAAAAGCTCGTCCCGAATTCCCCGAGTACAACTGTTGCACGGACCGTCGTGGCGGAAGGTCAACGGTTCCCTACACCGTTGCGCAAGCCAGATTCGAGCGCAAATCATATGAACCCGAATGCCGCGGAACTAAAGTACGCCGATATTCGAATTTCCTGCCCGATCCTTCCGAAGAATGGCCAGAGCTTCGTCAATAAGAACCCGAACCAGCCAACTGCGAAACGCACCTTCCTCCTCAAACTCCAGACAGCTATGAGAAGCTTTGACTCGACAATTTTCGATCACATCTTCGATTTCCTCGCTGTTGCCAAGAATCCGACGCGCGATGAATTGCAACAGGTTGTAACACCGTGAGAACCGAGCGTCGAATTCCGTCCAGCATTCCTGCAAAAATCTCCCTCCAGAAGTCGCTTCCTCTGACGAGTAGCGATCGAACACCGTAACTGTAGCCATTCCCTGCACCTTTTGAGCAATCCAGCAGTTTCGCTAGTCGCCGCAACTGGGCGGTGTCCAGCCGCCGATCTGTTGCATCAGGGAAAGCAGGTTTCCGACGCCCCAGTGGTCCGTGATCTTTCCGTTCTGCACGCGCATCACATCAACCGATTCGAAATGAATCTTGCGATAGGTCGGAGCAACTCCAAGAAACGCACCGCGATGCGTCCCGTGGTAGGTTTTGAAGGTCGTCACTTGGTCGCCGTCCGCAAGTTGCCAGTGGATTTCGGCCTGAAAATCGGGGAACGCCGCACGTATGTACGCATAGAGCTTCCGCACGCCTGCCTTGTCCGGAGTCATTCCAGTTCCCGGTTGCGTGGTGTGATCCACAAAATCATCTGCGAAGAGTTCTTCGAAGACTTCGAATCTCCCTTTGCCTTGAACTTCTTCAGTGCTACGACGGACAACCGCCTTCGCTTCATCAGAAACTGATCTTTGATTCAATGAAAATTCCTTTCGAGTTTACCTAGCCGATTGGTCGAACGGACTTGGCGCAGTCGATGAGCTACGTTCCTAGTTCAGAGAAGCCGGCACCCACAAATAATTCTTGGCCGGTGATACCCCTACTATCGTCCGATGCGAGGAACACAACAGCCTTGGCAATTTCCTCGGGTGTGCCGAGCCTTCCTATAGGAACATCGTTTGACAACGAATTGCCGCCGACAATCAAGTCCTTTCCCTCGATGTGCGCGCTCTCGTCGGACGCAAGGAACACCGCAGCCTCAGCGACTTCCTCAACCAGGCTGAGGCTGCGGGGGCGATCCGAGGTCAACATCCGGCTACTCCGTTCTCCCGACATCCGCAGATCCCTCAGCTGTCCAGTTCTGGTGGGCCCTAGATTCACCGCGTTCAAGCGAATGCCGCGGTCTTTTAGTTCGTTTATCCATGTGCGCCAGAACGAGCGAATGCCGTTTTCTCTGACGCTGTCATTGCGGCTTACAGTTTCTTTATGGGAGACACTTAGAAGGACGACACAGGCGCCGCCTCCCAAGAGCGGAATTGCCTTCTCCACCGGGGCGAACATCCCATTCACGTAAGTGTCGAAACTCGAGCGATTTTCTCGTTCAGCGAGGCTGTCTGACATTGTCTCGTTGCTAGCGGCGAACACGACATCAAGCTTTCCCTTCTCTCTCTCGATTTGTGCGAACACCCGATCTAGGTCACCGGCGCTCGAGACGTCGGCCTGAACACCCGCGACATTCCTTCCAACACGGGTTCGGCGCAGCTCTCTTGCTTCAATCTCCTTCACTGCCGCGGCCAACCGCGAATGACTGCCGCCCGTTATGAAAACGTACGCGCCTTCGTTCACAAATTCCTTTGCCGTTAGAAGACCGATCCCATGATCGCCACCGGTAATCAGTGCAATCCGTCCATCCAACTTCGCCATATGTCCCCCCTTCGACTGTTCGTACCTGCATCCTCGAGCCAAGTAAGAAAATTTCGCCCGTCATAAAATTGCGAGGCGGGCGCATCCAGTCTTGGACCGTTCGCGTCCGCTCGACCGAACAGCCTCTAGAAAATCACGATTCGCACATCGCGTTGTGTCTAAACTCACGTTATCGGACCGAATCTTACGCGTTCTTTACGGTCCGCGTGGGAGTAAACCAAAGAACGGGATTACAAATGGATTTGAAGGCGCATCTGTTGAGTTCCGGGAATTTTTTCGCGTCGCTCTTCTACGGAGAGGATGACCCGGAGGCACTAATACTGAACTGCGTAAACGCGGGCTCCAACCGCCCGTGAGGAGCAAGGAGGCAGAACATGCGATTTGGGATCCGCATGCTAGGCATTACAGGCATAATCTTCGGTGCGTGTGGTATCTCCCTGAAGAATGCACACCCTCAGTTGGCCGCTGATAGCAGGGCAACGCCGCTGATTCTCGAGAAAAGCGAAGGAGAGCATCGTGTTCGAAGACCCAGGGAGACTCCCGTACCTACCGGGCCGTTCACGATTAAGATTGATCGCAAAAATGGCGGCTCGCAAAAGATGTTTGTGGGCACAGAGGAGATTCCTGCCGGCGGCCTCATCCCAAGGCATAAACATCTCGGCCAGGACGAGATCTTGTTAATCCAAACGGGCAGCGCACACGTTTGGCTAGGAACGCAAGAACGTGACGTCCACGCTGGGGCTATTGTTTTTATCCCTTCCGATACCTGGATCACCGTTAAGAACACGGGGAACGAAACCATCAATCTTGCGTTCGTTTTCTCTGACCCTGGCTTCGATGAATTCATGCGCTGTACATCGGTCCCCGCGGGCGAGTCATCTTCTACGAGGGTGACGCACGAAGAATTCAAGGATTGCCAACACAAAGGGCACGTGGTGTACGAAGGATCTGATCCCGCCATATCGCACTAAGTTCGCTAAGCAACTGGCCGTCTACCTTCGCCAACTCGTCTTTTCTTCCTACCTTGTAGAGCACACCCCAGGAACCGGCCCCCACAAGGTTTTTCGCAACTCCAATGTACGGCGCACTCTGAAGAATGCCTGAGATTCGGTCCAAAGACCGAAACAGCGGCACAACTCCATTCTCCGTTTCCAGTACGAACGTAGATGAAACCCGCGAATGTCAAACCGCACGCGGAAGAAAGAAAGGGAGCATGAAGACAAAAAGACAGGCACCATTTGAGCAAAACAACCGGCCTAAGTCCGTCCCTGATGGCAGTGCCGAATTCGCTGAGTACGTTCGCGCAAATCAGAAGAAACTCCGCTCTGAGCTGAAATCTTGGTATGACTTCATCGTCTGCGGATCGGGTTCGTCAGGTTCTGTAGTCGCGGGCCGTCTGGCTGAAAATCCCGACGTCAGCGTGCTGCTGCTCGAGGCCGGTGGCGACGATGACGTACCAACAGTCAACGATGCCGGCCAATGGGTTACGAATATCGGAAGCGAGAGATACTGGCAGTTCGAAGCCGCGCCAAACCCACACCTCAATGGCCGCGCGATTCCCATAGGCATGGGAAAGGTGTTGGGCGGGGGATCAAGCATCAACGCGATGATCTGGGCTCGTGGTCACAAGAGCGACTGGGACTTCTTTGCATCAGAAACAGGGGACCCGGGGTGGGGCTATGAATCAGTGCTTAATACTTATCGCCGCATCGAGGACTGGCAGGGGGTACCCGATCCAAGATATCGCGGAACCGGCGGACCGATATTTGTCCAGCCATTGCAGGATCCAAACCCTGCCGCTGGAGCCTTGTTCGAGACAATAGCCTCTCTTGGGATTCCGATCTTTGAAAATCAAAACGGTCGGATTATGGAGGCCGATGGTGGCGCATCTGTTGCCGACGTGCGTATTCGCAACGGAAAAAGGCAATCTGTCTTCCGTTCATATGTTTTCCCTTACATGGACCGGCCAAACCTCACGGTGCTCCCCCATGCATTGGTTACCCGCCTGACTTTCGAGAATAAGCGAGCAACGGGCGTTCAGATTTCCTATGAGGGCAGCGTCCGTTCCATTCGGGCAGGGTGCGAGGTGATTCTGTCGCTTGGCGCGATACACACGCCGAAGGTCCTCATGCAATCCGGCATCGGCGATCAGGCCGAACTGAATCATTTTGGCATTCCCGTCATCGAGCACCTACCGGGAGTCGGACTCGGGTTTCAAGACCATCTCGGCGTTGGTTGTCTCTGGGAGTGTGCGGACTCGCTACCAACCCGCCCCGCGCCGGAAGCGGTCATATACCGAAAGAGTGCGACCGGTTTAGGCAGCCCTGACTTCCAGATTCTGCCGGCTGTGTTTAGCGCTGGGGACGCAGCAAGACTTGGCCTCCCTGCGGGAGGTTGGGTCCTGATCGGCAATGTCGTTCAGCCAAAGAGTCGTGGTCGTATACGCCTTACAGGTTCCGATCCCGCTGATCCCGTTCGGATTGAAGCGAACTATCTTTTTGACCCAGAGGATCGGAAGGCTGTATTCGCATGTCTGGAACTTTGTCGCGAGATAGGTAACTCCAACGCTCTTCGTCCTTTTGTCAGCCGAGAGGTCATTCCCGGCAACTTGGAACATCCACAACTGGAAAACTACATACGCGACACAGCGTTTAGCTTTTGGCACCAAACATCCACTGCAAAAATGGGGCGCGACGCGATGTCTGTGGTCGATGGCGATCTTAGGGTGTATGGCGTCAAGAACCTTCGCATCGCGGATGGATCCGTCATGCCGCGCGTGACAACCGGTAACACCATGGCTCCCTGTGTGATCGTAGGTGAGCGTGCAGCAGAGATCATAAGGGGTGAGCGCCAGATGGAGACAGCATCTGTCTCGGGGTCGGACCGCCTTTGAATGTCAAGTCGACCGACCCTGCGATCTCTCCGTTCCATGAAATGGCGGAGAAGATGTCGGGTAAAGGGAGCATTTATCTTTTGCTCCAAATTTAAGAAAGAAACAGAACTCGCACAACAAAAGGAGGCGTAAAGGCATGGTAAGCACACAAAACAAACAAATGGCGCGTAAAAGCACAAAGAACTCAACAGTGCTAGTAGTGGGCGCTACCGGTGTTCTCGGTATGGAAGTCTGCCGTCAGCTGGCAGCCGCTGGTAAAAGAGTAAAAGGACTGGTGCGAACATCTTCGCAAGAAGAGAAAGTCAATGGCTTGCATAAGCTGGGCGTTGAAGCCGTGACCGGCGATATGAAAGACCCACAGTCGCTGTACCGGGCGTTTCAAGATGTGGATGCGATTATTTCTACTGCCACCTCTACCATCTCGCACCAGCAAGGCGATTCCATCGAAACGGTTGATGTTGCCGGCCAACTCAATGTAGCAGAAGCGGCAAGCGCAGCCGGAGCGCAACACGCGGTGTTTATTTCTTTTCCTCCTTATCCTCCCATGACACCTGGGTTCCCATTACGATCAGCGAAGCTAGCCGTTGAAAGCAGGTTGAGGTCAAAGAATTTTACCTACACGATCCTTCAACCCACGTATTTTATGGAAATATGGCTCGGCCCTGCATTGGGGTTCGACTATGCGCGCGCCAAAGCAGTCATTTATGGCGAAGGAAAAAATAAAATATCGTGGATAGCTATAAAAGACGTGGCTTCCTTCGCTGTGACTAGCATCGACAACCCGGCGGCACAAAATGCGGTTATACAGCTGGGAGGTCCGGATGATTTAAGCGTACTGGATGCGGTGGAAATTTTTGAGCAGGAAAGCGGACAGACATTTGAATTACAGAACGTACCGGATGAAGCGCTGCTGGCGCAGATCGCTGCAGCTCCGGATTCGCGGGGTAAAACATTTAGCGGACTAATGATCGGGTTAAATAAAGTGGGAACAATTGATATGAAAGGAACCTTAGGCAACTTTCCAATTCAACTAACGTCGGTACGGGAATATGCGAGGCAGATGACAGTACATTCTGCTTCAGAAGGACAACACAATTTCATCATGGGTGCGGGCCGGGTACCTGAAGTCGACGAGGCAATTGAGCACATGGGCCAATGGCTGCGGTCAAGACTTTGACTTTCGTCAGTTATGAGGCCAGCGGCTTAAAGCTCGTCCCGGAAAACTCGTTCCGCTTTTGTTCTTTTCCCTCCTGGGCCAGCCATCATAGGAAGTTGTCTGACGTCGCCAGCGGGCCGAATCGCATGTATTCCTTCGAATCCCCAAGGCATCTAATGGCCTAGCATGAGGGAAGACTGAAATGCGGGTAGCGGCTGAAGTCCGTCGGCTTGTCAATGAGCCGCACCTTCAGGTACACGATGAGAATGCTCTAGGCATGCTTCTCCGCCCAGGCTCCATGGAGTTCGGCCCCCGGCGTTCCTCGCTGAAATGGACCACGTTCAACGCGGGTGAGATGGGGTTGTGCACGCCCGATTCGGAGCAGTGGATCGGAACTGCTGATATGGAGCACCTGATTGTCAGCATTTCTGATGCTGCACTCGCAGATGCGTGCGAAGGAACGGGCGGGAGCGTAAAGCTGCAGCCGCGATGGAAGATGACGGATGAGCGACTGAGTTCGCTACTTGCTGCCGTGAATTCGGAAAGAGTTGCCGGATTTCCAAGTGGGCGCCTGTTTCTCGATTCAGTGGAGCAGGCTTTGGCTGCGGCACTCATCAATGGTTATGCTGTGCGTCACCGACCTGTACGGACGTATCGAGGCGGGCTCAGTCCCGTACGCTTGAGGAAGGTGAAAGAGTTCGTGAACGCCAAGATGGAAGACGAATTGAGCCTCAGCGAACTCGCGCAGTCAGTGGGGCTCAGCGTCGCTCACTTCTCGGAGATGTTTCGAAAGTCAACTGGAGAGACGCCGCATCAGTTTGTCTTGCGTCTTCGGGTCGAGCGCGCCAAAGAAATGTTACGCTCAGCCGAGTCGCGTGTTCTGGATGTCGCAATAGCCTGCGGCTTCAAAACACAGCAACACTTTGCGCGCGTCTTCCGCCAACTGTGCGGCTCTACCCCTACTGAATATCGCCGCGAATTTCCAGGGCACGTCCTGCCCCGCGCTTTGGAGACCTACTTTGACGAACACAACCAGCAGGTGTGAGTGAGTTCATCTAACCCGATCAGAGAAACAATGGCGCAGCACTCAGCAGTGCGTCGGGTCTGTCGATTTCGAGCCAAATGTCATTGTCGATCGCGAACTGATCACCGGGCCAAATCCGCCGTCTGACCATCCCATCGCAGAAAAGCTCATCGAAGCACTGGCCTCTTCCCACAGCCGAACCTCCGCAGTCGGAAGGGCCTGACGGACACAGCCGTCCGGATGACTCCTAACTAGGTCCTTTTTTCCGCAACGGTTCAAACAACCGTT
>JBKPBY010000044.1:0-6148 GCA_046727075.1 bacterium
CGGCGTGTTACCCATATCTGTTTCAAACGTAACAGCGCACTAGTAACACTCCATCCGCTATAGCCGTAAGCAACATCTGCCAGAAATACCCTGAAGCCAGCTGTGGGTTGAAAGCTCGAAATCGTATTTGCATTTCTTTCAGTTCCACCACTGTGCAGACAGGTCCGAAGATTTTTCGCGACAATCGTCGCGCACGTCCTCGTCTTCCGATTGGAATTCCGCCAAGTCCGCTATTGGTTGTAAAACTTTCGCTTAGTCCGTGCTCGGTCATCGCTGCGCTCCCCTAGCACTCGCAAAGAGTAGCCTTCAGACCGTTTTCGACTAAAAACGGCGCGCAGCGCTCCGCTGAGTCGATCATCGCGAGTTGCGCTTCTTCCCACGATACGTCTGGGTCAAATTCGAACAGGAGGCCGAAGTCGATAACGAAACCGTTTACCGTATAGACCATTCCAACGCAGTAGCCCTTGCGTCCATTCGCATAGGTATCCCTCGCAGTGGCTAAGTGATTGGTGTCTGGCTGTTCGTCTGCCCAATAGTGAATTTCCTCGCATGCTTGATCAACGAGGCCGATGAGCTTTAAGCGCTTCGCCGTGTTTCGGATCTCCCGAGGGTCGGCGATTACGTGTGCAAGCCGGATTCGGCCATCAGTCGTTTCGTTTAACGCGTTCATTTAACTTTTCTTCTGGTTTTGTGGTTCATCGTGGCTCGCGTTGGAATCGCTCCAAGGCCGACTCGACCTTGATAGGGTCAAAGAGAACGAGGCGTTTAACCTTAGTGTACGGAACCACGCGATTCCGAACCCAATTCTTCAAAAGCCGCTCGGAGATCCCCAGCGCTTTTGCCATCTCTGCATATCTGAGCTTCCTGTGCATATTGAAATATCGCACATTAAAAGCACTTGATAAACACTTCGAAAGCACATATAATATGTGTATGCCCAGACCATCTAAAGCCGCGCACGTTCTTGCGAAGTTAAGAGAGGAACTTGGTGGACTATATCAGCGCGAATTTGCCGAGAGAGTCGGCCTTCATTGGCGCACGGTGCAGGATATCGAGCGACGTGGGAGAATAAGTCGACGCAACGCAATTAAGATCTCGGAGAAGACCGGGGTATCCAGTGATTGGCTGCTTCAGAATGACCCCAGCCTAGAGATAAAAAGCGTGTCCGGAAAACGATGGTCGAATAAGGATCGGCACGCGTTCGAGGCACGTTCGAAACGGTGGCCGGAGCTCGCCCCCGTGATTCGAAAATGGAACTTAGCCGTTTGCTTTACCCTCTTATATGACTACGTCAATCTTAGATTCTTGCTTGAGGGCTTGCCGAACCCCCCAGAGGCATTAAGGAAGTGGAAAGCGTGCCAGCATGGCGCAATCGTGAAATTTCTAGCCGCCTATCGCCCGGCTTCCGAGAGGGAAAAGGAACTCACTCGCAAAGGCGGTGGCGAGTGGCCGCGATTGTCTCGTGAGTCGCTCCTGACGGTAAAAGACGATGTTGACACGATATTTGATGCCGCCGAGTCCCCTGAGCCAAAAGACGAGGTTGCCGAAGCCGTCTCCAATGCTCTGCGTCATGGCCTCTATGATTTAGGCGAAGTGCTGGAAATACTCGATGGAATGACTGAGCGAAACAGACAGGAACGGCTATTGAAACTGTACGGGCTTAAGAAGATTGGGTAAAAATAACGTGATTTTAACGTGACTAGACTGTAGAAAGCCCCCGGCACCAAAAGTAATCCTACAGCATAAGTGATTTTTTGCCAAGTACTTGCCGAGGAGGGGACTCGAACCCCTAAGGATTGCTCCACCAGATCCTAAGTCTGGCGCGTCTGCCAATTTCGCCACCTCGGCGTGGCACAATGCCAACAATACGAATAACGCCGGCAATGCCAACAATACCGGCAATGCCAACAACGCCGACAATGCCAACAACGCCGGTAATGTCAATGTAGACGCCAATGTCCCTCCCGTTGTTGGCACTGTTGGCACTGTCGGCGCTGACGGCGATCTCGTTGACTCTAGCAATTTTCTATTTGATCCTTTCCCAAGGCCGTGAAAGCAGTTGAACCCAGCCAATATGAGTCCACCGTGGCTTCGAGTGCCATTTTATCAAAAGACTTGGTTCAGAATAGTGGGCGGCGTTGTGTGGTTCGCGGTTCTGGTCGGCGTCTTGGCTGTCGGCCTGTTCGATGCGCGCTATGAACGCAAGGCGAACGAATTTGATTTGGCGAAACTCGATTCGGTCGAATCGGCCAGTATTATCTACGATCGTTACGGGCAAGTCTTCGGTAAGATTTTTATTCAGAACCGAGAACAGGTTCCGCTCAGTCAGATTTCGCAGAATCTGATCGATGCTGTCATTGCTTCCGAGGATGGCCGGTTCTATGAGCACCAAGGCGTGGACTTCCTGGGTATCTTTCGCGCGCTGCTGAAGAACACTCAAGCAGGCCGGATCCGACAGGGCGCAAGCACAATCACTCAGCAGCTGGCAAGAAACGCCTTCGATCTCAGAGACCGCACTTACGACCGAAAGATTCTAGAGGTTGTGCTTGCCATGCGGATTGAGAGATCGCTTCCGAAGAACAAAATCATGGAGCTGTATCTGAACCGCTCCTATCTCGGTGGCGGTCTTTATGGCGCGGAAGCTGCCGCGAGAGGGTATTTTGGTAAGCCTGCAAAGGACGTTTCGCTCGGCGAGGCGGCAATGCTGGCAGCGCTGCTGAAGAGTCCGAATCGATTTAATCCGTGGCACAATCTTGAGACGGCAACCTCGATGCGAGACTTGGTTCTGACGCGGATGGTCGAAGAACACAAGATCACGCAACAGCAGGCGGACGACGCGAAAGCGCAACCTTTGGTCGTTCGTCCAAAATCAAGCGTCGTTTCCCAATCGTATGCGGTCGACCTGATTCGCCAACAGGTTCAGGGCCAGATTGGTTTGGAGGCCTTGGAAAGCCAAGGGTACCGTATCTACACAACTCTAGATCCGGCCCTGCAACAGTCAGCTGAAGCGTCGCTCGAACGAGAACTGGAGAAGGTCGAGGCTCGGAGCGATTACCAGCGTCAGAAGTATTCCGACTACGCAAATTTTTTGAAAGGGTGGAAGAGTTCGCACCCGACTGGAACAGGATCTCCTCCGACCCCCGAATACCTGCAGGGAGCGGTGCTGGCTGTGGACAACCAGACGGGGGGCATTCTTGCACTGGTAGGGGGCCGCGACTTTGCCCACAGCGAATATAATCGTGTGCTTCAATCGAAGCGCCCGCCGGGCACCGCTTTCACACCCTTGGTATTTGCCGCTGCACTGGAGAAAGGAATCTTTCCTGGGAGCCTTTTTGAGGACGCTCCTCTGGATAACCGTCAGGTGATGATTGGCGGCACTACTGGAATTTTGGGCGAGTGGGGCGTCGAACGCGCGGAGAATGGGTACGAAGGACCGTTACCAATGCGCACGATTTTGGCGGACTCGAAAAACGCGGCAACGGTACGAGTAGGAGTCGAGACTGGCTTGGAATCTGTGCTGCAGCTAGCCAAAAAAGCAGGAATCCAGGAAAACCTTCGGTCATATCCGTCGACTTTCCTGGGTAGCAGTGAGATGACACTGGCCGACCTGGTAAAGGCTTATCTGATGTTTCCGGGAAGCGGCTCCCGACCGGAGCATCTGCTGCTGGTCACAAAGATCGAGACGCAGGATGGGCGCGAAGTTTATCAGGAGAAATTGAAGCGGGTCCCGGTTATAAGCGCTGGGGTTGCCTACGAAATGCATTCTTTTCTGACCGAGGCTTTGCAGAACGGGACTGGATCCAACGCCTACCGGCAGTTTGGACTGAAGCGGTTACCAGCGGCAGGCAAAACCGGGACATCCTACAATTTCACAGATAATTGGTTCCTCGGCTATGATAGCGAGATAACCTGTGGCGTCTGGGTTGGCTTCGATAAACCGCAGACGATCTACCGAGGCGCATTCTCGAATCAAGTTGCTCTGCCGATTTGGACCGACGTAATGAACACCTCGTTTGCCAAACAGCTGCCGCGAGAACTTGGCCGGCCGATTGATCTCAAGCGTGTCGAGGTTTGTCTGAATACTGGACTACCGGCCACGCCGAAATGTTTGCTTACCTCCATTTCGGATCCGGATTCCCCGCCAAGGAAAGGGACGTTCTTTGAATTCTCTACTCCGCAACAACTCCCGAGGGAGACCTGCTGGTTGCATGGAGATGATACGCGATCGTTCGTGCGGACGCTGCATACCCAGGACGCTCCGCGCGCTGCGAGTGCTGCTGATCCGGCTCAAGTACAGCCGGTACCGATGCGAGAACCGACGGTTATCGGGAATGATCCTTTCCAGTCGATCAAACCACGTGTGAAAGAAGGCACACAGCTGGCTCAATCTGCTAAGGCAAGCTGGACCCCTGCTCCGCGAGCGCTTCCGGTGGACAAACCGCCACCGCAAGTGCGCCGGGCGGAACCGGTCGGACCATTGGATCGTCAGCAAACGCAGCCGGCGGCCGATATGCCGACTCCGCCGCCTGTCGACTTGAACGACGATCCGACCAATCTGTAAGGATGGGGCAAATGTGTCCAATAGGACCAATGGGACGGATCTGAAGGGCGGGTCGAACTGTCAACGCCGTGACTGGCTGAGTTCAAGGAGGTTGTGGTCGATGTCGAGGATCGCGTGGTATTTCCAAAGAAGGTCGACGCCAAGGAGATACTCAGGTGGCTGACCGGAATATGATCGCCGCAGCGAGAGATCAGCGAAATTAAGATCGGTGTTTCCGCAAGAGAAGGTGCCGATTCGAAAATCGTTAACTCGACCAGTAAAAGCTCGAGTCGGGCCACCGCCAATCAGCGTCTCAGCGAACGGCTTGCGGCGGAGCCGGATTCGGTTTTGGATTGCGAGCTCAACCGGACAAGAAGTTCCGGGTGCACCTGTATCCACCAGAAATGGTGAGGTAGTCGTTCCAAGTTGGCAAGATACTTCCAGCCTTCGGCCGTTGACTCTGCGCAGAGCTACTAGTTTGTAGCCGGGATCGGTGGCGTCCGCTGGCGGGGCAGACCCGTTCAAGGATAGAACGAGCTCCTGCCGGTCGAAATCGATGATTGCGTGAAACCGCGAAAGAAAATCCATGCCGAGAATTCCTCCCATTTCGAAGCTGTTACCGACTTCCGGTGATTTTTCGTAACGCCTGGATTCAATTTCGAATACAGGAATCTTAGCTTGGCCAAAAGAGAGTGCACCGGATCGAAGATCGGCAACCGTAACGATCGGGCAAATTTGACCATTCACGCGCGCGTTAAACGGAACATGGTTCGCGTCTGCGGCTTGCTTCAGGTGCGCTTTGCGAGCAATCGCAGGATCGATGATCGAGAACATGAATCCTGTATCAAGGCCCCACCACGATTGTACGCCATTTATAGCGATTGGGATGAAAAGATGGTTCTGGGTATCGCGAACGATGTGGATGGGAACGCCGGGAACCTGCTTCGCCAAGGTTCCGGCTGACGGGTCGCTGGGAATGCCGGGAACTGAATTCGACGTCTCAAAATCTTGACTGATGGCGGCCTGCAGGAAATAGGAGAGAAAGCAGAGCGCCAGCGCGCGGTACAACCTCATCCTGCTACTATTGGGAAAGACTGATCGTTGTCGCGCGATTTTTCGGGGTAAACAACTGGAGGTTTTTTCGCCTTCAAAACATGGCCGGCGTGGGTTCCGGAATCTTGCGTTGCAGGTATTTGAGTTCGGATGCCATTCAGGTCCTCCAGGATGAGGGTAGAAAACGGCGACGACGGAGCGCCGCCCCAATGAGATCTGAATGGATGACGTTACTTCTTTTTACCCTCGTTTCCCGTTTTGCTTCAGGTAAAGAGCTCGATGGCCGATATCGATGATTGCCGAGTGCTCCGCGAGAATATCTGGCCCAATGAATCCTGCAAACGGATGCGAAAGGCCCTGTTCGGGGGCGTACATCTGACCGAAAGCAACAGACGTATCGCTCACGTCCTGGTTGCCCAAACGGAATCCGGGCACACGACCGACCCACAAACCCTGGTTTTTGAAATTGTGGAGTCCCCCAACCATCCGAGCGCTACTCAGAAATGCGGGTACGCGCTGTTTTACTCGGATTTGATCCAATAGGACTGTGTGGGC
>JBKPBY010000045.1:0-5198 GCA_046727075.1 bacterium
GGTTGCTCGCAACGGCTGGGCCGCGTTCTCAAAGTGCTCAACGGTTTCGCCCGGTCAGGACTGAAACAACTAGACCTAAAAAATCTGTGTAATCTGCGGTTCCGTTTTTCCCGCCCACTTCGTCGACAAAATCATCGATCTTCCAGGGCAGTAGTACAAAGATCGCGAAGATGAATTTTCTAGAGGATTCGAAATTCAAGATTCGAGATTCGCGCTTCCTTCTCAACGCTCTGGTGCTGCGTTGACTGACGTCATAGACTGGGCCTTCCTCGTCACGAATCAAAAGGCATGCGCAAAGTTAATACCAACAAAATAGAGGAAGAATCCTGGGAATCGCCGAAAGGAAAATTCGGGGGATCGGGCAAGCAAGTATCTGCGGCTTTAGGATCTGATCCTTTGTCTACTGATGTCAGAAAAAGGCATCCATTTGCCATTGAAAATGCTCGAATACCGGCGGGCAAGGTCAATTGGCCTCATCACTTTCACAGCGCCCAATGGGAGTTCTATCATGTGATCTCCGGAAAAGGGCAGGTTCGTCATGCAGAAGGGACCACCGAAATAGTTGCCGGGGACGCTTTTCTTTTCGAGCCCGGCCAAGCCCATCAAATTATCAACGACGGCTCTGAAGATCTCGTGTTGTATGTTGTGGCAGACAATCCAATAGGCGAATCACTCTATTATCCAGATAGCGACAAATGGATGGTGCCGTCGCTCGACGATAAGCTGATTCGTTCCGAGGGGCTCGAATATTACGACAGCGAGGAGTGATTGCGCCTCCGTCAGGCGGCTCCGTTGACAGTTTTCGGTTTTCCCAAAGGAATGTTCATATTGCGGTCTTCATATCTGCAGGTCTATTTAGAGTCATCACTTCTATGAGGTTCTCGAATTCCGCATCTAAGGCTGTTTGATCGAACCGATTCAGTGCGGCCGGCATTTGGGCCCGAACCCAATCACAAAATTCTGCCGACTGACCATTTAACAGTCCCTCCAGCTTAAGCGCGGCCAGCCTGATTAACAGCCCGCACGGGATCATGATTTCTGGTGCAAAAACGCCATGGAACCAACCAATTGGCAGACCGGTAAATCCGAGCTCAGGAAAAGTTGTTACCCAAAGCAGACGGGCGGCCGCGCCACGGAGTATCGACGCGCGCCGCCCAAGCGGGCCGCATACCAGCCAATCTGCCGATGGTGCGTCCGCAACGGTTAGGTGTATCTGGTCATCGCAACATCGCCACGCGAAGAAGCGTGGAGGGGCAGGCCATGTACCTGCGCGGTTAAATTTCGGTTGGAGTGAGCGCAGCAACTCTGCCTCTTTCAAGAGCGCCGCCCGTTCATCCGCGCACGCTTGCAACTCGATGCGGACGACGGCGCGCAACAGCCGCAAATGGCGGCGAGCCATACGGTCAGAATTGGCAACCCGATAACTATTCAGGCGCTTCCGAAGGTTTTTGGCTTTCCCTACGTAGAGGACTACGTCGGCCGCGTCGTGCATCAGATAAACACCCGGTGATTCCGGCAACTGCCGAAAAAAGGCGCGCCCAAGTTTTTCGACGAGAGGTTGCGGATCCGGAAACAGACGCTGGCAGCGGCGTTGCCGCTGCCGTTGTCCGTTTGCAGTTTTCGGATTTCCGCCTTCGCCAAGGCTATGGCGGACAGGTCCGCCTTCGCCAAGGCTTCCGACTTCGCCAAGGCTATGTCGGACAAGATGGCGGACAGGTCCGTTTCCGGTTGGCTCGATTGCGCCCATAGCCGATTGAACCGTCAACGGTGGAGGGTTGACTGACAACCGAAAACGGCGCGCTGAAGGCGCGCCTTAGGCGCAGGGACCGCCTTTGGCAAACATTTCTTCGGCGTTCTTGGCGACTTGCTCGGGTGTTAGATCTTGTTTGCGAGTTGCCAATGACCAGTTATGTCCGAACGGATCTATAAGCCAACCGTATCGATCGCCCCAGAACATGTCTGATGGAGGCATTTTGGCCGTGGCTCCCGCGCTTACTGCCTGGCTGAAAGCGGCATCTACATCTTCGACATAGAGATGGATCGTTACGGGCGTTCCACCTAGCGTTTTTGGACCGTTTGCGCCCCATTGCGGGTTCTCGTCCACCAGGAACACGACCGAATCACCGATCTTCACCGATCCGTGCATCAGCTTACCGTCTGGCCCCGGTAACCTCATCATTTCTGTAGCGCCAAACGCTTTCTTGTAGAACTCAATCGCCTCGGCGGCCCCTTTGATAACTAGATGGGGGATCACCGTGTGGAAACCTTCCGGAATTGGCTTAACTTGATGTGTCATTCTCGTTTCTTTCTATTCTTGTTTGGGATTGAAAGGGTTTTCTTCCCCTTTTCACCGGTACGACGTTTGAGCGGATGCGTTTCGGACATTGGGGGAACGTTTTTTTTGGCTGACGAGCTATCCAACTAGACAAGAACCTTTGGCAGACTCAGTCGCGCTGGACGTCGAGCTGGAAACTGATATCAGCTTCCAGCTCGGCGATACTGGGAAATTTCCCGAGTCGATTCAACCTTCCTCAATTACTCTTTCGAGCTAAGGCGCACGCGTAGAGCGCGTTGAAAGCAAAACGCCTCTTCAGATTTGGTGAAACCTTGCCTCCCAACGTCTGCTGGTCTTTAATGAATCCAGATGCGGATTTCTCGGAGAGCGGAATACGCGCTAAGAGCGCTTCTTTTGATGGCCAGAGATTCGCACGAGAAAATTCATCAGATCCAGGATCTTTCGGAGCGTGGAAATATCCCCGTGAAATTCTTGGAGCAGATCCTGCTCACGCTGCGGAACGAGGGCCTGTTGCGAAGTAAACGCGGGGTCGGCGGCGGGTACATGCTGAAACGTCGCCCATCCGACGTGTTGGTGCTCGAAGTGATTGAACTGTTGGATGGGCCGATTGCTCCCTTGCCATGCGGAGCAGTGAAACCGGTCGAAGCTTGCGGATGTCCAGATCCGGTTCATTGCCCTCTTCGGCCATTGATGCGAGCGACACGCGAACTCATCCGCGAATTGTTCGGTTCGAAAAGTATCCAAGACCTCCTTGATGAGAGCCGCGGTGAGCACACGCTTGTGTTTGAAATCTGAACGCCCTCAAAGGGAAATAAGAACCTTTCTATACTTCTTTCGTACTATTTTAACGGCAGTGAATCCCTGCCATACTCTTTTTTTGCGGCAAGAGCATCGAGGTATCAAACGATGGAAATTAACGTAGTGGACACTGTTGACCCGGGCTTGATGAAAGTAGTGATGACGCTCAGGAACCTGGGGCAGAAAGTCGTTGAGATTCCTCCTGGCAACGATGCTGTCCATCGGATGGTCGACGCGATAATCAGGCTGGCTGGGAGTCTCGGCTCAATCACGGTACTACGACTTTACGCTCACGGTAGCTCAGGTGCGATCAATGTCGCGGGTGGGGAGTACTCTGAGGAGGAGCAACTCTCGACATTGACGCTCGCCAACCTCCCGAAGCTCGAGACTACGCTGCGACGCCTTTCCCCCTACTTCGCGTCGGGAACCCGAGTGGAACTTCAGGGCTGCAGCGTCGCCACAGGAACCGACGGAGAAAAGTTTATTCTCGGACTCGCTCGAGTCTGGGGGGTCAGAGTCCAAGCCAGACCCAAGGGATGTCCGCTTGGCACTGTCCAGTTTCAGGGTGCCGTGTACGAGGCAAACCCGCAAGGTGGGCTGATCTGCGTGCCGGGCACTGAGATAACTCGTCAAGGCGAAAAATAACGGTCGAGAACGGAGAACTTTGGCAGCGAGATTTTCTCCGCAGTTCATTGACCTCAGTCGCTGAACCGTTTAAGTGGCTTATTGCTTACAGCGCATGACCCATTTCCGATCTCGGACGTTCTCGGCGTTACCCTTCCCGGCGATGACGGCGATCACGGCGACCTGTCCTCCGTAGCCTTGGCGAAGGAGGATAATATATTGAAACGATGTCCCTCCGACCTCCAACCCCTATCGCGTTTCTCGGAATAGGGCTCATGGGTGAGCCAATGGCGAGCCGGCTTTTGAGAGCGGGGTATCCGCTCACGGTTTGGAATCGTACTGTGCATAAAACCAACGAGCTTGTGCAAGCCGGTGCAAAGCGAGCAAAGACACCTGCAGACGCTGTGCGCGATGTCGCCGCTGTGATTCTAATGCTCGAGAACGGTGCTGTCGTGACAGAGGTCCTTTTTGAAATGGGTGTCGCAACAGCATGCCGGCCTGAAACATTGGTCATCGACATGAGCTCAATTGCTCCATCGATTGCCGAAGATCACGCGCACCTTCTCGCAGCAGCCGATCTACGGTACATCGACGCACCTGTCTCAGGGGGAACCCGCGGCGCGGCGGATGGCACCCTAGCTATCATGGCGGGAGGCGATAAAGCAGACGTTGCGGCCGCTGGCCCAATTTTTAGTGCGCTTGGCAAAGTTACTCATGTCGGGCCTCCGGGACGAGGTCAGCTTTGTAAGCTGGTTAATCAATGCATTGTCGCAGTTACAATTGGAGCGGTTGCAGAAGGCTTGCTCCTGGCAAAAGCCGGTGGCGCTGATCCTGCTCAAGTTCGCAGAGCGATTCTTGGAGGCTTTTGCCAAAGCCGGATTTTGGAGGAGCATGGCAAACGGATGATCGATCGGAACTTCGAGCCTGGTGGAATGGTCAAGATGCAACTCAAAGATCTCGATGCCGCAGTCGAAACTGCGCAGCGCCTTGGTGTTCCGCTGCCGCTCACCAATCGTGTCCGGCAATCGTTTGCCGAATTAGTCGATGCCGGGTGCGGCAATCTCGATCACAGCGCGCTGATTCTCAGACTGGAAGCCATGCGCGGAGAGCCGAAGCAGGCCGGACATCAACCGTGGCGACCGTGGAGGCATGATTGAGTGTCAGCAGCGTAGGGATTAGCCACAAAGATCACAGAGATCACAACGCGGCAAAGCCGCAACCAAAGCTGGAGGAGCACCGTGGGCTCCGATTAAAAGGGATCACAAAACTCTTTTCGAGAATGGAGAACCAGTCCGTCAAGAAACGGAACCGCAGATTGCGCAGATTGCGCAGATTTATTAAATTCTCAGAGGGGTTGCTCGCAACGGCTGGGCCGCGTTCTCAAAGTGCTCAACGGTTTCGCCCGGTCAGGACTGAAACAACTAGACCTAAAAAATCTGTGTAATCTGCGGTTCCGTTTTTCCCGCCCACTTCGTCGACA
>JBKPBY010000046.1:0-10740 GCA_046727075.1 bacterium
TCATAGCTACCGAGGAGAGAACGTTGCCCGGGTACCTTCATGATACGTTTTCGTCCTGGCACCCACTTTTCGTCTCGGGTCCTGCCTATTCCTCCCTTGGCGAGCTGCTGCACCAGCACGGGTTGGAGTACCGGAACAGCGACGGTTGGATAACCGCGAGCGTGGCCGACGATGGCCGCGTTACACTCGCTCACCGCGATCCCGAACGCACGGCGGCGGAATTCCAACACGCCGAGGATCGATGCGCTTATTCGGAGATGCTGCAACGACTCGGAAAAAACATCGGAGCCATTGGAGGCCTGTTGGGGAGTGAGTTGCGCTCGCTCGCGCTGGTTCGACACATGAGCGATCTCATCCGCTGCAGTGGAGTGCGCGGCGCCGAATGGTGGCTACGTGCGGCGGTTAGCAGCGGCAGGGCATACTTGCGCCGAGACTTTCGCGGTCATGAGGTAGACCACCTATACGCGCCGTGGCTGCTGCACGCAGGGCTGTGTCCAGACCATGCCGCAGGCGGATTGATGACGCCGTTGTTTGCAGGAATCCTACACGGCTTCGGCTTGCCGGTAGTCGCCGGCGGCGCGGGCCGCTTTTTGGTGGCGTTCCGGTCGCTACTGGACTCCCTCAGCGTGCGTATCGAGACGGACTGCGAGGTCGATCGAATTCTCGTGGCACAGAATCGCGCAGTTGGAGTCGAGGCAGCGGGCCGCGTTTTCAGAGCGCGCCGCGCAATACTCGCCTCCGTGACGCCAAAAGCCCTTTACCATCAACTTCTACCGGAGGACGCGGTAGAAGCCACGGTCCGGGCCGAGGCCGCTAATTTCCGGCATGGCCGGGCAGCGTTTCAGATCCATGTCGCGCTGTCGGAACCGCTCCGGTGGCGCGATTCGCGGCTCGAGCAAGTTCCGCTGATTCACCTCTCTGACGGCTCGGCTAGTACAGGCATCGCCTGTGCGGAGGCTGAGGCTGGACTCCTTCCACGCCGTCCAACAGTCGTAGTCGGTCAGCAGTATCTGCTGGATCCGGCCAGAGTCCCGTCGGGAGCTGCCGCTTTGTGGCTGCAGCTTCAGGAAGTGCCGTACGCGCCCTGCGGCGACGCGGCCGGGGAGCTCGATGTGACGCACGGCTGGACCAAAGCGTTAGCTGAAGGATACACCAACCGTGTCCTGGACCGGATCGCACGGCATGCTCCCGATCTGTGCGACAAAATCCGCGGCATTGATATCCTGACGCCGGAGGACCTACGCGCCCGCAATCCTAACGCGGTCAGCGGCGATCCGTATGGCGGTTCCGCCGAATTGGACCAAAGCCTTCTGTGGCGACCACTGGCCTCATCGGGTCACCACGCGACTACCATCGGCCGGCTCTGGCATATCGGGGCATCCACACATCCGGGAGCTGGTCTCGGTGGAGGCTTCGGGCATCTGGTTGCGAATACGCTAATCAAGCGGAAAACGTGGCGACGTTGAGCAAGCTTGGAGGAATTCAGAATGAGCCGATGATCACGTGTTTCGATCAAATGAAGTTGAAGGATCCTTACGCTTCCCCTAGTAAATCGTAGATCAACTCGGCTAACACATCACATGGTTTTGTTTTGGAGCGCGAGGCACGAGCAAGCACGATCTCCAGTGGCTCAAGTTCGGGAAGCCCTTCCTTACGGCCGACCACTTTAAGATGGCGTGGAACACTGCATGTCGCGAGCGCCGCCACGGCCAGACCCGCTTCGACGGCGGTCAATAATCCGATCAAACTGCCGCTACTAGACACAATACGGTAACCGATCTGAGATCCCTTCAAACTTCGTTCAGCGTGAAGCCGCGCTTGGCCTCCTTGCTCGAAAATCGCGACGGGCAATGGTTTTTTCAACCATGCTTTAGCTTCCGCTGTTCCCGCCCAGACCATCGGTTCGAAACGAACAAATGAACCCTTGGTTCGGCTTCCACGGCTCAAGAACGCCATGTCGATCCGGTTTTCCGCCAACATCGGCACAAGCACCGTGCTCGGCGCGCAAATCAACTTCAACACAACGCGCGGGTAGATGGCACTAAATTTTCTTAAAACATCGGGCAGCAGCGACGAGATATAGTCATCTGGCGCACCAATCATGATTTGGCCTTGCACCTCCGGTTGAACCAGCGCTGTCCAGGTCTCGTCATGCAGATTCAGCAATCGCCGCGCATACGGAAGCAGAGCTTTACCAGTCTGGCCTAACTCGACATTTCGAGTATCCCTTACAAACAGCGGTTGACCAATCGATTCCTCCAAACGTTTTACCTGCATACTGACCGCGGCTTGGGAGCGAAAGACCGAGCGAGACGCTTTTGTAAAACTGCCTGACTCAACGACGGCAACAAAGGTGCGCAACAAATCAATATTAAGTTCAGGAAACATCTATTCGAGTTCCTTATAAGTTTGTTCCATTTAATTCATTGGATTGATTGAGGTTAGGTCTCGAGAGTAAGGACGTCAACTATGGAATCCCGACGTTCCAGTCCGGCGGTGTTCAACACAACCAAATTAGAAACTATGAGCAGTAAACAACAAGCTAATCGCCATACCATAGAATCCGGTGAAACTGCGTACGACGTGGCCCAACCCTGGGCCGCGGCCCCCACCGGCCTGCATCCCAGAGATGAAGGACCGACGCAAATCGTTCTTCTGAAGATCCTCCAATGGTGCAGAATCGCCTACAGATTGGGCGAAGAGCGCTACCGACAGCTGAGACAGCTGATGGAGATGGATGATCGCCAGCTCAAGGACATCGGAATTACTCGAGAACAGGCGGAGCAGGAGGCACGCAAGCCGATTTGGAAAGACTAGCAGCTGGCTAATGCTGCGAACAGGCCATCCGGCCGGACCCGGCAATCGTTTCGTTCATCGCGGCGAATCCGTCTTCCCAGCGAAGAAGCTGGGTCGATACGACACATGGGCGCGCCGCCGCTGGTGCAGCATTGGCAATCTACGGCAACCGGGCGAAACAGGCTGCTGATCGTAACCGGTTGGCAGGGAAATCCAAATCGCAACCCAAGCCATCGAAAAGAGGTGCCATTAAAATTTGGGTCTGCACGACTCAGATGCGAACGACCATTTTGCCATTGGCTTGGTTGGATTCCATCGCTTCGTGTGCATCCCGAATATCGTCGAATCGGAAAACTCGAGCCGGCTTTGCCTTGTAGACTCCTGCCGCCGCTTTGTCCACAATGGACTGAAGAGGGATATCGGAGACAGGGAATTCTGGAGTGCCGAACACGAAGCTACCAAAAAAGGTAAAGTAAACTCCGCTCGGCATCTGGAGTAGAGGATTAAAGTTATTTACGGGGTCAAGACCACCAAGCCATCCGGCGAGGCACATGCGTCCACCTCTGCGCAACATGGCGAGAGAGTCCATGAACGTGGTGTTACCGACAAGATCCAGTACTGCGTCGATCTGTTTTCGTTCGGCGATTGACTGGGACAGCTTCGGAGTTTCAATTTCGGCTCGATGGGCTCCAAGTTCTAGCAAGGTCTCAAATCTTTGCTTTTTGCGAGTCGTGGCAATGATGTGGGCGCCAGCGTCGGCCGCAATGTTGAGAGCTGCCCGACCCAAGGCCGATGTGGCGCCTCGGATCACCAGGGTTTGGCCTTTTTTGATTTCCAAGTTGCGATGCAAGCATGTCCAAGCCGTCGCGTACGACTCAGGAATCACCGCAAACTCTTCCCACGGCAGATCAGTCTCGATCGGTACTACATTAGTAACGGGCGGACATGTATATTCAGCATAGCTACCATTGATCGTGCGCCCCAAGCCGCCCATGAACGCCGCTACTTTGGTTCCCACGGTGAACTCCTCGCCGGGGCAAGATTTTACTAGACCGACACACTCGATACCACTCACCGTTGCGGCTTCGGCCCACTCCCCTTTACGCATATGGGTTTCGGCGTGATTGATGCCGAATGCCTTCACTTCGATAAGAACAGAACCTGGCTGTGGGACCGGATCAGGCAGCTTCTCAATGACGAGGCTATCCAGCCCCCCGAATTGTTTGATGATGATTGCTCGCATTCGAATACCCCAATTTTGCGGTTGTCACGTTCTGCACGTTGCGTGCCAACCTTGTTAGTCATAGCTAGTTTCAGTCCAGCAGCTACTTATGCACGGAGAGCGGTCGAATGCCCATGGTACGAGATTTCGGACTTATCGGATTGGCTAAGACGGCCGTCTTCTCGGCATCTTTTCTAATTCGCAAATATGCGGCGGCGCTTTGCCACTGCATCTCCAGCGCCCCGCTGACTGGGTCCTCTTAGCGGGCTGAACGCTCGTTTGTCGTACTTGCTGTCGGAGATTTCCACGGAAGCATTGGCTCCTAATCTAGAACCTTGGGCTTCCGACAATATGAAACGCGGACCACGACGGAAATTTCGTAAGTGCGAAAATTCGTACCTAAAGTCGCCGCACACCCGGATTAATAACTGCCCGCAGCCGTCACGAGATTTTCGGATCACTGATCGGTAACGTGAACTGAAAGACCGCGCCGCGGGGCGCATTTGCCGTGGCCCACAGCCGTCCTCCGTGCGCTTCGATAATCGAACGGCTGATGGCTAGCCCGATACCGAGACCATCGGATTTAGTCGTATAAAAGGCGTCGAAGAGACGATCAAGATGTTGCGGATCGAGTCCTGGTCCCGAATCTCGTACTGTAATCAGCACTTCGGTCTGTTCTGGGTTGGTGGCAACTTCTTCAGAAGTAAGGTCAACCTCGCGCGGGCCCTCGGGTAATTCGCTCACTGCTTGGACCGCGTTGATTAGAAGATTGAGAATCACTTGTTGCAGTTGGATTCTGTCTCCGACTACTAGCGGTAGATCATTGGCAAGTTTGGTCCGCAGCGATACCCGACTCCTGTGTACTTCGTTCTGGGTAAGTGCGAGAATCTCGTGAATAGCGTCATTTATCTCGAGTGGCTCTTTCGCCGTGGGAGCTTTCTTAAAGAGAGCTCGCATCTGTGACACTACGGCGCTGGCTCGTTTTCCGTCCCGGATAATGCGACGAATCGCTTGGCTGGTCTCCTCCAGATTGGGCGAATCGGCGCCGAGCCAGCGTAGACCAGCGTCGGCATTGGTGACTATCGCGCTGAGCGGTTGATTGATTTCATGAGCGATGGATGCCGTCAGCTCTCCCACTGTTATCGCGCGCGTGGCGTGTGCCAACTCCATCTGCGCTTTGCTGGCGGCATCTTCCGCCTGTTTTCGCGCGGTGATATCCATTACCGTGCCGACAAACTGACGATTTGCGGGATCGGAAGAAACAGCCTCTAACACGACGTGAACCTGTTTGACCGATCCATCGGGCATTAACAGACGATGTTCAAAATCCAGGTTAGTTCCCTCTCGTGCCGCCCGACTAACCATGTCCTGGACCATTTGAATATCTTCCGGATGCACTCTGTTAAAGACCAACTCGACAGAAGGGAGCGCTGTCCGGTCGTATCCCATCACGCGGAACGCCTCATCTGACCAAACGAGCTCCCCACTCGAGACTTTCCACCAAAAGCTTCCCGTTCGACTCAAGCTTTGCGCTTGGGCTAAATAAGCCTCGCTGCGCCGCAATGCCTCCTCGGCGCGCTTTGGTTCGCTCAAATCGAGCACAAAAGCGACGCCCCCATTTTCGCTCCCTTCAAAAAGGGCAGCGCCATGTAGCACTGGCACACGATCGCCATCTTTTCGAAAATACTCCTTCTCATATGGTTGGAGAGTTCCCGTGGATTTCAGCTCTGCGACCGCTAGTACATCGCGGTAACGCCAGTCTGGGGGTGTGAGGTCCGGCCACCGCAGGAGACCCGAGATGAGATCTTCACGGCTGTATCCGAGCATCCGGAGAAACGCTTCATTGGCATCGATAATCTCACCCTCGATGTTCCAGATGAAGATCCCGATAATATTGGCGTCGACTAGGCGCCGGATCTTCGATTCACGTCCTTCGAGCTCCCGATAAAGGCGAGTATTCTCCAGCGAGATCGCCGCCTGCGACGCGAGCAGTTTCAGCATCGCCATCCGTGTCGGAGTGAAAACATGAGGGGCTAAGTTATTTTCGAGGTAAAGCGCGCCGGTCAGTTTCCCTTGATTGATCAACGGCAAACAGAGAATGGAACGGGCGCGTTGCCGGCCGATGTAAGCATCCGCCGAAAACGGATTTTGGACTAACGCATCACCGAGAAGCACGTTCTCCTGCGTGCGCATAACATAGTGCACGATTGACTCTGGCACGTTCGTTCCAGAAACGGGTGTTTCTCCGAGACGGACGGTGATAGTTTCACCGCTGGTGATGGCTTCCGCCTCTATTCGCTGCTCGGCACCCTGATGAAGAATCAACAGACCTCGTTCAGCGCCTGCGTGCTCGATCGCTGTGCGCATGAGCGTATCGATTAGTTTCTCCAAGACAATTTCGCTCGATACCGCTTGCGAGACTTTGATAACGGTAGCGAGATCCAGGTGTTCGACTGGCGTCCCAATTGTACTGGTGGGACCTGGCAGACGTTCTTCTTCCAGGATTTCTGGATACCGCTCGTCGAGTTGCCTTACTTTGCCAGTTGCTCCCCAACGGAGATAGCAATAGCGAGCTTTCCGCAAATACGCGTGCGCGATCGTATCGAAGCCGCGAGCTGCGTAGAAGCGCGCCGCCAACTCGTTGGCCACCGCCTCATTGTGGACGAAGCCGTTAGCATGCGAGGAACGGATGGCCTGTTCATAAAGAAGTTCAGCATCGAGTTCCCGGTGTTCGATGCGCGCGATCTCCGCGCCGACCAGGGCAGCCCGGTTCTCGAAATTCTCCGGGCAATTCTCCGCCCATACTTCGAGGTGCCGATGGTGAGTCGCCAGCGCCTCGAGGTGCCGCTGCCGGTGGTCGGGAGATGCGGAATCCCAGGATGCCGCGTGGGCAAGGGCGCCATAGAAGCGAAACTCTGCCGTTTCGAATTGCGATGGTGATGTCCAAAGCAGCTGTTGCGCTCGCATTGATGCGTCAACAGCGGAAGCATAGTCCGCCGCAAAGAAGCGGGCTTGCGTCTTCCGAACACGATACCAGAAGTCGGGCAGTGCGAGAATCGGATTACTTTCCAGATGGCGCTCGAATTGGGCCTCATCAAATCGTTCATCGTCGAAGCAGCCAAATTTTGGAGTTAATCCACGAAGCGTCCGGATGAATCCGAGCTGCCCGAGAATGATGTCAACTATTAGGCCGAACCGCGTTTTTTGGACAAATTCGAGAGCGTCCTCGGCCTCGGATTGCACCTCAGCCAGAGGATCGCCCACTGTCAAAAAGTTCGAGATTAACTCATCGCGGCAATAAGCCACAAATGTGAGGTCACCCATTCGATTGGCGATATCGAAGGCGCGTTGTATCAGATCACGTCCGATCCGGGCATGTTTCGCCCATGGCATGACGATTTGCCCGAAACACATGTAGGTTCGGGCCTGGTAACGCTTTAAGCCACGATTTTCGACCAGCTCATAGCCAAGCCGACCGAATCGAAATCCATCCTTGTAGTTCCCGAAGCACGGGCCGGCTACGATGGCAAACCATACGTAGGCGAAACACGACGCGTCGCTGTTGCCATGCTCGAGGCTGAGATTCACCATCCGACAAATGACGAGTGAAAGTAAATTCTGATCGCAAAACTTTGCCGGTGTCACGATCTCCGTCAGGACGTCCAGGGTGTCGAGGACGTCCGGATTCGTCATCAAGGGTAAGTCAACAAGGTCCTCGATTTGCCGCTTTCCCAGCTGGCTCCAGATTCGATCAAATTCGCGCTGTACTTCATCGCTGGTCGGATGCGTCGACCAGTTAGTGCCGCTGCGTCGAAGGTATTCAAGGCATACCTCCACGGCGCGGTCGCTCCGATCCATAGTCTGGTAGAGCGTGAGGCGCAAACGTGTGACGGTGGCAATACGATGCGCGCTTCTAGCCCGTTGCGACAGCATCGAAAGCCGATTTTCGGCCGCCACCATGTTTGCGGTCAGTAGTTCGCATTCGGCCATCAGAATTTCGATGGAGAAGATGAGCTCGTAATCGTTGACCCAGTTCTCTTCAGCCAACAACGCCCGTCCAGCTGCGAGATAGGAAAGTGCTGAGACATAGGCTGTCGACGCCTTCGCTCGCCTGCCCGCGATGAGGTTTAGCTCCGTGACTCGCTTACGCTCCTCGGCTGACGTGACCAGGTGAGAGCCGCGATTGTACTGATTGACAATCTCGAAGATTCTCTCTCCTTGCCTCACTGGCGGGGTATGCACCGCTAGCAGCCTCCCAAATCGCAGGTGGGCCTCGGCACGTGATTCCTCCGGGATCAGCGAATAGGCCGCCTCCTGGACCCGGTCGTGGATAAACCGATAGGAATCCTCCAAACGCATAACGAATTCCAGACGCACCGCCTCCCACAAATCCGAGTGGAGCTCCTTTGGAGATGTACCATGAACGATGGAAAGCACGGCGATCTCGGCACTGTTTCCCAGGCAGGCAAACTCTTGTAATGCCTTCTGGGTCTCAATGGGCAGGCGATTCAACTTCCCAACCATGAGCTCCACCACATTATCGGTGTAACTCTTGGCGTGGATGCGATTCAGTTCCCAAGACCATCTCCCATTGCCATGATCGAAAATTAGCAATCCTTCTTCGGCAAGCGAAATCGTGAACTGAATAGCGAAAAATGGGTTGCCAGCAGTCTTCTCCAGGACCAGTTGCGCCAACGGATTGACCCGATCTGGTTCGCTGTGAAGCGTATCCGCAATCAACTGACCTAGATCGGCAAGGGTCAAGGGAGCAAGGACGATCTCCTGCACGGCCGCCCCAGCCCGGCGGATCACTTCGAGCTTGCGCGTCAGTGGATGGGAGGAATTCACTTCGTTATCCCGGTAGGCGCCGACCAACATCAAGTGCTGGACATCCGGCTGGGTCAACAGGTCCTCCAGCAAATCGAGGGTCGCCGCGTCCAGCCATTGCAAATCATCGAGGAATAAAGCCAATGGATGTTCGCGTCGTGCGAATACACTGATGAATCGCCGGAACACCAGCTGGAAGCGGCGTTGCGCATCCTGGGGCGGAAGATCAGGAACCGTTGGCTGTTCTCCGATGATGAGCTTCAATTCGGGAACTAGATCCACAATGAGCTGTCCGTTCGGACCTAATGCCTCTCGAAATGCGTCATGCCAGCTCCGGAGCTCGGCTTCACTCTTGCCTAGAAGCGGACGGATAAGATTTTGCAGGGCTTGGGCCAAAGTGGCATAAGGGATGTCACGCTTGTACTGGTCGAACTTGCCTGATGCAAAAAGACCTCGGGGCGGAACCAGCACCTTGTGGAGCTCATTGACCACGGAGGACTTACCGATACCAGAATAGCCGGAGACCAGCAGCAACTCTGGTCTGCCGCTAGCCACGACGCGCTCAAAGGAGGCAAGCAAAGTTTCGATCTCCGGCGTTCTCCCATACAACTTCTCCGGAATCAACAGCTGATCTGAGATGTCATTTGTGCCGAGTGGGAAAGGCGCGATAGACGCCGGTAGGGACGAGCTCCTGTTCGTCCGCGGTATCACGGACGAGCAGGAGCTCGTCCCTACCGCATCAAGACAGCGTCGAAGATCATACTCCACGCCGATGGCCGTCTGGTATCGCTCCTCAGCAGTTTTGGCGAGTAGTTTCATTACAATGGCCGAAATCGCGGGCGGCTCACCTTCGACTCGCTGACTAGGTGGCACTGGCTTCCTTGCGATGTGACAGTGCACCCATTCCATCGGATCGGAAGCCGTAAAGGGAAGACTCCCAGTCAGCATTTCGTAAAGCGTGACGCCAAATGAATAGAGATCGCTCCGGGAATCGATGGAGCGATTCATTCGTCCGGTCTGCTCGGGTGACATATATGCTAATGTTCCGGCGACAAACTCGGGAGGCTCGAGAGACTGCCGCTCTCGTGGAAGCAGCGAAGCGATACCGAGGCCCATCAGCCAGCACTGGCCGGTGATTGGGTTTACCAGAACATTGGCGGGCTTGATGTCCTTGTGTATGACGCCTCGCTGATGCAAGTGGCCAATCGCGTTCGCCAGATTAATTGCCACACGCAAGGAAAACGCCAGCTCCAATGGCTGACCGAGCAAGCGATCCAGAGGCACACCGCCCGGATCCGTCAAAACAAGTACGGATTGGTCCCGGTGGTGAGCAATTGTTATCGGGCGAGCAGCCCAAGCCGGATCAAGCTCTTCTCTAAGAGAATAGGCGTGCTCCAGCCGTTTGAGGACTTCCGGCGGGGGATACTCGGCCACCGGTGAAAGCACAAGAACCTGAGATCCGTCGTCCTTATTTCGCCCGCGATAAAGGATGAACTCTTCATCCTTCCGCAGCGCTTCGAAAACATATCGTGATAGATCAATCACAGTGGGCACCAGGCACCTACATTTTACACAATTTTTATTCATGCTCACCGAATGAGTCTCACCCTAGAGTGCATCGAGCGTGAGCACATTCCATGATTATCGACAAGTGAGACGTGAGAGGTGAGAAGTGAGAGGTGCCGGAAATGCTGTCGCGAAGCGACAACAGAATTCAGCCAGGTGTGATCCGGAAGCGGCCGGAGAACCCCTGGAAACCATGTCATATGCGGATTGGCCCTGAAAGGGCGTGGCATTCTGCAATTATTTTGAATGATCCTCGGCGTGGCGAGCCATGCGAACATTCGCTCTCGCATCCTTTCAGGATGGAGCTCTTTTGCGGCCATAGATCAGGG
>JBKPBY010000047.1:0-21513 GCA_046727075.1 bacterium
TGACCTGCCGATTACGAATCGGCTGCTCTACCTCTAAGCTACGTTGGCGTCAGGAAAAGCCGATAGTAGCTCTGGCGTTCTGCGCAGTCAAATGAGTGTGAGTGTGGGTGTGAGTGTGAGCTGAAAACCACGAAAAACAACGCGTTCCGATAGCTCCAACTCGCACTCGCACTCACACCCACACTCATTAGTAAAAAGCTTCTCCCTATCCGTTTTATTCTCAATTCCAACCTGCGGGCTGTTGCGGAGTTCTACCGACAGCAGATCGGGATCCCACCGGCTCAGTCGCAGATCGACGCGAACGGCGGCTTAGCGACTTTTGAAGAAGAAAGCGATAGTCGACTTTAAACCCGTTGGACAAAATCAAACGGAAGTAACGATTTAGATCCAGCAGAAGTAGGATCGGAGGGGTTGGGGCGTATGGACCTATGCGACTTACGTGGCGCCGGGGATGCGGATTCCTTTTTGGCGCGCTGTTCGAGCGGCGAGCTCGTAGCCGGCGTCGACGTGTCTCGCCACACCAATACCGGGATCGTTTGTCAGGACTCGTTCGAGGCGGCGTGCCGCGGCATCTGTACCATCGGCCACTGTTACCTGGCCGGCATGGAGCGAGTAACCTATACCGACCCCGCCTCCGTGATGAACTGACACCCAGCTTGCACCGCTGGCAGTGTTCAATAGCGCATTGAGGATCGGCCAATCCGCTATGGCATCAGACCCGTCCTTCATTGCTTCCGTTTCCCGGAACGGCGACGCCACTGAACCTGTATCCAAATGATCTCGCCCGATGGCAACCGGCGCATCAAGCTGGCCGCTTTTCACCATTTCGTTTATCGCTAAACCCATCCTGGCGCGATCACCGTAGCCCAACCAGCAGATTCGTGCAGGGAGACCCTGGAACTGGATTTTCTGGCGAGCCAATCGAAACCAACGATTCAGCGTTTGGTCATCCGGAAACAGCTTCAAAGCCAGTTCATCGGTTTTTTGGATATCTTCTGGATTACCAGACAAGGCGACCCAGCGGAACGGCCCTTTTCCTTGGCAAAACAACGGCCGGATATACTCGGGGACGAAGCCTGGAATCCTGAAAGCGTCTTTGCATCCGGCATCAAACGCGTTTTTGCGAATATTGTTGCCGTAGTCAAAAGCGGTTGCTCCGCTGCGCTGAATATCGAGCATCGCGCCGACATGAATCGCCATAGATTCCAACGAACGTCTCATGTACTCCTTTGGATCGCTTCGGCGAAGAGCGTCAGCATCGGCTAAAGAGAGGCCCCGTGGGATATATCCGAAGAGCGGGTCATGGGCACTGGTCTGATCGGTGATCGCGTCAATCTTCACACCGCGCCGGGCAAGCTCCGGCAGTATATCCGCGCAATTACCTACCAAGCCAACTGATAAGGGCTCTTTATCTGAGACTGCCTTCTGGCACCAGGAGAGCGCCTCGTCGAGATCGTAAGAAATCCGATCACAGTATCGGCTGTCCACTCTGCGTTGTATGCGTTGTGGATCGACTTCAACCGCGAGACAGACTGCGCCATTCAAAGTTATGGCCAGAGGCTGCGCGCCGCCCATTCCGCCCAAGCCACCGCTAACCACTAGCTTCCCGCTGAGCTCACCGCCAAAGCTCCGATCTGCGACTGCAGCAAACGTTTCAAATGTGCCTTGCACAATCCCCTGCGACCCGATGTAGATCCAACTGCCGGCGGTCATTTGGCCATACATGATCAGTCCAGCCTGTTCCAGAGCATCGAATGTCTCCCAATTGGACCATGCCCCCACCAGATTCGAATTCGCCAACAAAACGCGTGGCGCTTCGTCGTGCGTTCGAAAGATTGCGACCGGTTTTCCGGATTGGACCAGAAGAGTTTCATCGTTCTTGAGAGTCCGCAATTCTCTGACAATCGAGTGATAAGCATCCCAGTTACGTGCGGCCTTACCGCGTCCGCCATAGACAATGAGCTCCTGCGGTCGCTCCGCGACGTCCGGATCGAGATTGTTCATCAGGCAGCGAAGCGCACCCTCCTGTTGCCAGCTCTGGCAGGAGATTTTCGAGCCATGAGGCGCGCGCACAACGGTCGACGTGGTCATACCCTTCAGTATTCTAGCATTAACTCTCCGATGGCCGACTCAGCGGCCTGAATCAATACTCCCGACCGCACCAATTCAAGTGCAGTCTGGATATCGTGATGGAACAGACGATCAGACTCGGCAAATGAAATCCGTTTCCTGAGTTCGGCGTGCGCTGCCTCAACGCCGCGGCCGGCTTTCAGAGGATGAATGAAATCGAGTGCCTGCGCTGCGCTCATCATTTCGATCGCTAAAACTGTTTCGCTATTCTTGACCACTTCGAGCAACTTCGTCGCGCTCGTGGCACCCATCGACACATGATCCTCCTGGCCAAGCGAGCTCGGAATCGAGTCTACCGAAGCCGGATGCGCAAACACCTTGTTCTCCGAAACCAGAGCAGCGGCGGTGTACTGCGGCAACATGAAGCCTGAATTCAGTCCGGTATCATGCATGAGCAGTTTCGGTAGCTTGATGTCACCGAGAGTGTCGCCCCCCAGCAGCAAATAGAGTCTGCGCTCAGAGATCGATGCAAGTTCAGCGACAGCCATCGCCAAATAATCCAGGACAAACGCGATCGGTTCGCCGTGAAAATTGCCGCCGCTGATAATGTCACCTTCCGGAAACACGAGAGGATTGTCAGTCGCCGAATTGATTTCAGTCTCAGTCACCCGGCGAGCATGTTCGAAAGCGTCTTGAACAGCGCCGTGCACCTGCGGAACACAGCGAATCGAATACGGGTCCTGAACCTTCTGACAATTGATATGGGAAGGAAGAATTTCGGACCCTTGGAGAAGCTGGCGCATTCGAGCGGAAACCGCGCTTTGACCTCTATGCGGTCGCGCTTGAGCAACTCGTCGATCAAATGGTGCCGCACTTCCTCGGATCGATTCTAAGGTCATCGCCGCCGCAAGGTCTGCAGTCACGATGAGTCGCTGGATCCTTAGAAGGCAATGTACCGCATAAGCCGCCATGAATTGCGTACCGTTGATCAGCGCAAGGCCTTCCTTAGCCCTCAAACGCAACGGCTCGAGGCCCAGCCGCTGCAACGCTTTCGCGGCTGATTCCTTCTGACCGTTTGAAATAACCTCCCCAAAGCCAAGTAAGGCCAGCGTCAAGTGAGCCAGCGGCGCCAGATCACCGGAAGCACCCAACGAACCCTTCGTGTACACGACCGGTGTGATTTTGTCGTTGTAAAACCGGAGCAGAAAATCGATGACCGTCGGGCGCGCGCCAGACAAGCCGACCGCCAGACCGTTGGCTTTGAGTAAGAGCATCAGGCGAACGATCTCCACCGGCACCGGCTCTCCGACACCAACCGCGTGACTGAGGATCAAATTTTCCTGAAGCTTTTCCAGGTCTCGTGCCGGAACTCGTTGCCGCGCCAAGACTCCGAATCCGGTATTGATCCCATACAGAGGCTGATTCCCGGCAGCGAGCTTTTCTACCAACTGGCGAGACTGCTTAACCCGAACCAGCGCCTCGTTTGAAAGAGAGACTTTCGAATCTGTCTCAATGAGCTCTGCAATGCGGCCGAGGCTCAGATTCTGGCCATCGATTCCATATGAGGTGATTCTTGCAGACCGGGCGCGACCGGATGGATGACTTGCGGTCCGCTTGTTTTGCTTTAATCGTCTACTCATCGATTTCGGAGCAATCGCTCACACTCTAATAAAATTCTACACCAGAAGTAGCACAATGTCCGAAGATCGTAAGCAAAAATACGGCCGAGACATTATTTTGTTCAATTCAGGATCTTGCAAAAGAACTTTTCCAGGTTCATTTTTGGCGCAACCTGGGCGGTTTTCTGTACGTTAGGTAAAAGGAAGACTGCTCGTCGCGGAATGAAACTTTGGTTGACCGCTTTTGCTGCTCTTCAGCTGGTCAGTACGGCATTTGCCCAGTACGCCATCGAACTCGATCTGACTTTTCAAAAGGCATATTTGCTCTACCACGACCACGTAGTGATGGAATCTCCCATCTGTTCTGGACGACCGGGACACGCCACACCTACCGGCTCTTTCCGAATTACGGATAAGGACATAAGCCACGTCTCAAGCATTTACGGGCGTATCGTTGATCGGTATGGTCGCACCGTCGTGGCCGACGCAGACGTCGATATGCCCACCCCTGCCGGGACCCGATTCCAGAATGCCCCGATGCACTACTTTATGCAGTTTGCTCCCGGAATCGGCCTGCACGCAGGTTATCTTCCAGGCTACCCGGCCTCTCACGGATGCGTGC
Organism: bacterium; assembly: GCA_046727075.1. Lineage (GTDB taxonomy): Bacteria > Verrucomicrobiota > Verrucomicrobiia > Chthoniobacterales > JAFAMB01 > JBKPBY01. Next base: position 4,312 of record JBKPBY010000047.1, read on the forward strand.
GAATGCCGGAAGAGTTCGCGATCGCTTTTTTCCGTGCCATATCGATTAGTACGCCGATAACAGTGTTTGGTTCAGCGCCCAGGCAACGACAATACCAGGTCTCTAATCGTTACGACCGAAGGTATTACCCGGATCAACGTTATTATGATCGCTACTACAACGATCCACGCTTCTATTATCGTGGCCGGGTAGTTGTTCCGCCGCCGCCAGGCTTCTGGCCATTTTAAGGCGCGCTGGACAGGCCTCTGGCGGCTCTTCAGGGCTGATGCCTATTTCTAAACGGTAACCGGGGGTTCTCCCGCCAAGGCGAGGATCACCCCTGGCGGCTGTTCGAGGTCGCGATTCATCGCGACCTCACCGATGCTCGGAGGAAATAGCGTTCCGTGTCTCGGCAACTTTGTCAGCCTCCACCTGAACCGCTTGCGCCAGCCAGAAAAGAATCGATAAGACCCCGACCAGAATAGCGGTCCGGTCGGTCTCCTTAAGCCGAGAGGCAGTTCGTTCGAATATCGCAGGCAGACGCATCTGACCACAACTTCCACTGCCCCGCAGAATCTGGCCATACTACTTACGGGGGAGGAAAACTTACTGCGGCTGCCTCGCTCCCGGGGGCGTTTGCTAACCCCCTTTAGAAATACTGATCTCCATGGATCCGGCCCTGGCCAACGATTCGGCCTTTCGCATCAACCAGGTAAAACTTGCCCCACTCCTCCTCCTCATCCTTCAGATCGATCGCCCAATACCCGTGCTCGGGCCGCCAGGAGGCTCGAGTAACTTTGGAAAGCGGATACGGAAATTGCGGACAGGCTCTCTGGGCAATGGCCACTGCAGTCTCCCGCGGAATTCGGCCGGGGACATACGCCTCATTCGTCGATTCGCAGCCGGCCAACACGAGTATGCTAAACAAAAGTGCCAGGTAACGCATATAAGCCACATGGTAGGTTCTGCCGTCTTTTTTTCCAACTTGAATTCGTTCCGCCGCGCGAACAGGCTGCGTTTCGTTATGTCATTCCAGCAGAGCCTGAACGATTCGGTTGCAACTATCAGTGCCTTGTCTGAAATGGAGGGGACCATCAAGGCTGCTGCCAATCTTCTCCGAGAAACCCTGCTCTCCGGACAAAAAGTGCTCATCTGCGGCAACGGCGGGAGCGCATCGGACGGTGCGCATTTTGCGAGCGAGTTGGCATGTCGTCTAGTTGCCGACCGGAGGCCGTATCCTGCAATCTGCCTGGCTTCTGACGGTGGGCTCTTGACTGCCACCGCAAACGACTATGGGTTCGAACAGGTATTTGCCCGGCAGGTCACAGCCTTTGGAAAAAAAGGCGACCTGTTGATTGCGATTACCACAAGCGGCCAATCGAAGAACGTCCAACGCGCCCTCGAAACTGCTAAGCAAGCGGGACTGAATTCTATCGCGCTTCTTGGACGTGACGGCGGCTCTTGCCGCGGGTTAGCAACGATTGAATTACTAGTGCAGCACTCTATCACCACGAGAATTCAGGAAGCGCACAAGGTGCTAATTCATTTGTTGTGTGAATTGATCGAACCCGATTTATGAGCGGCGTTCTGATCGGTCTGTTCCTTGGAGCGCTCCTCGGTTCTTTTCTGAATGTCTGTATCTATCGGATTCCAAGAAATATTTCTGTCGTCAGCCCGGCACGCTCCTTTTGCCCAAATTGCCTGCGCCAAATTCCCTGGTACGAAAACATTCCAGTGTTCGGCTGGTTCCTGTTGCGTGGCCGTTGCTCACAGTGCGGGCAACCAATCAGTTTTCGGTATCCACTGGTCGAACTGCTGACGGGGCTCCTCTACGCTGCTGGCGCAGCGATTGTTTCTTTTCCCACGTTTCTGTCGCTTTGGATTTTTTTTTCGCTTTTGATCATTGCGACGTTTGTCGATTTAGAGTTTCTGGTGATTCCCGATGTCGTGAGCAAGAGCGCTGCCATTGGAACAAATAATCAGTCTGACCGGGCGCGTCGAATCGATCATTCTGCCCCGCGAAGCCATGGGACTTGGCGACGTGAAGCTGATGGCCGCAATCGGCGCATTTATCGGCTGGCAGGGAGTGTTGTTCACGATCGCCTCTGCCTCAGTTTTCGGCTCGGTATACGGGCTCGCCGTCGCGGCGGCTCGACATCGAGAATGGTATTCAAAAGTTCCTTTCGGACCGTTCCTCGCGCTCGGATCCATCATCTGGGTGTTGGGCGGCCGCGAAGCCGTGCTTCAATTTTTTAACGTGCACTGAGATCTGTACTGCTCGGTAACCTGAACGAGACTTACCGGCCGGCGAGCAACGCTCTCGCATGCGCCATCGCCGACTCGCTCTTCCCACCGAGCATCCGCGCCAGTTCATTTACACGATCTTGCCCAGACACCTCGCTCAGATTCGTTCGGGTCCGGCCCTGGGAAACAGCTTTCGTGACAAAAAAATGCCGGCTGGCCGCAGCGGCGACCTGGGGCATATGCGTGATCACTAAGACTTGGCGATTCTCGCCCAAAGACCGCATTTTTGCTCCAACCGAATGGGCAATCTCCCCGCCAACATTGGCATCAATTTCGTCGAAGACCAACAGACCAATCAGGTCCTGATGAGCCAACGCTGTCTTAATAGCAAGCATTACTCTGGATATTTCACCGCTGGAAGCGATGGCGCGTAGAGGTCTCGGAGGTTCGCCCGGATTGGGGGCGAAGAGAAACTCTACCGTTTCCAAACCACGGCTGGTTGCCTCATTGGTGCGCCGAGTAGCAATGTCAAAATGCGCCTGATTGAATCCAAGATCTTTCAGATGCCTTCGAACGCTGGACCCGAGTTTCGAACTCGCCTTTAGTCTCGACTGGGTCAGCTTCTCGCCCTTTTGCTTTAGCGCCGCTTCAGACTCCGCGAACTGCTTTTCCAATTCTCGTGCCAGCTCCTCGCGTCGATCAACGGTTTCCAAACGTGTCGCCAAATCGGCGGCCAACGCGATTAACCCGCTCTCGTCTGCATGATATTTCCGTTGCAACGATTGAACGAGGTTCAGCCGTTCTTCCATCTGCTGCAATGCGGCGGGATCAATATCAACGCGGCCCTGGTAGGCGGCCAGCGATCTGGCTAACTCTTCAAGCTCGACCATTGCGATTTCGTGACTGCGCAAGAAATCGGAGGCTGATTCATCCAGCCGGTGCAACTCCTTTAAGTGTCTCGCGATGTCACCAAGCTGTGTTAGTGCCGAGTTCTCCGCCTCCGACAGCTGTTGCAGAACAGCCTCGGTTATCTCAATTAACCTCTTTGAGTTCGAGGCAACTTTGTACCGAGCCCCGAGTTCCTGAAGTTCACCCGGTTTCAGGTTGGCTACTTCTAATTCGTTGAGCTGATGACGCCAGAGATCGAGATTTTCGCTCGAAGTTTCTTGCAGAAGTTCTTGGTGCCTAAGTTGCAACCGCTTCAGCTCGTCGAAATTCTTCTGATATTCTCCGAGCAATGCCGCGTTCTCACCAAACGCGTCCACTAATGTGAGCTGTTGGTCAGTAGAAAGAAGCGACTGATGATCATGCGGGCCATGCAAATCCACCAGACCGTCACCGATCTGCTTTAGAACGGCTAACGTCGTTTGTGATCCGTTGACAAACTGGCGGTTTGTTCCTGTTGTCGAAAAAATTCGTTTCAGCAAAAGCTGGCCATCTTCGCACGGCTCTATTCCCTGTTCTTCGAGTTGTTGATTTATTTCAGTGACATCAGTTAGCTCGAACAACGCTTCAACTGAGCATTGTTCTGCGCCTGCCCGAATCAGCGATTTTTCTGCGCGTTCACCGAGAACAAGTTGCAGAGCGCCAAGAATCACAGACTTGCCAGTCCCGGTTTCGCCCGTCACCACGTTAAACCCGGAGAACAGCTCCCAATCCAGCGTCTCCACTAGAGCAAGATTTCGGATTCGAAGCGATCGAAGTGTTGCCGGCACAGAGCGATTATGTAGCGCAGTGGTCTCGCAAACGCTAGCGTTTGCGAGACCTCTGCGTTCAAGGCCACTCTACGAGTGGCACCAAAGAATTTCTATTAATGCCCTCAAATGCATAGGGTTTCTCTTAAGCGGAAAACATTCTCCAATGACTTACCCTGAATTTTTTGTGAAAGCCGCTCGAAGAGCGGCATTTTTAGCATAGCGTGAAGCTCGCTTCACGCTATGCTTACGATCACTTTCCTCGGCACCGGCACATCGATGGGAGTTCCTTCGATGCGCTGTGATTGTCCGGTCTGCAGGTCGAAAGATCCGCGAGATAATCGGACGCGTTCCTCCGTATACGTTCAGACCGAAGATCTCTGCTGGATCGTCGATACCGGCGCCGAATTTCGCGTTCAGGCATTGCGGGAAAGTATCTCCAGAGTCGATGCAGTCGTGTACACCCATTCGCACGCTGATCACATCATGGGTTTTGACGATCTCCGGCGCTTTTCCACGGTCCATAAACCGATCCCGGTCTATGCCTCACGCGATACCATGGAAAATCTGCGCCGCGTTTTTTCCTACGCGTTCAGCAGCGAGGCTCGGCTCCCCGGTTACGTCAATCCTGAACCTCATTTGATCGAGGGACCGTTCCGTTTCGGCAATACCGAGATCTTTCCTATTCAGGTAGAACATGGGACTGCGCATGTTTTCGGATTCCTTTTTCGTCAACAGGCGCGGTCTCTCGCGGCTTATTTGAGCGATTGCAAGTCGGTCTCGGAGGACGGACTGAAACTGCTGCACGGTGTCGATACTCTGATCATTGGCACACCGTGCCGTCGAGCGCATCCGACTCATATGAGTCTTGCCGAAGGCCTTGAACTAATCGCGGACCTTCAACCGAAGCGCGCCTTTATTACACACCTGAGCCACGATTTCGCTCACGTCGAAACCCAGAAAGAGTTGCCAGAGGACGTGTATGTTGCGTATGACGGTCTGCAGCTGAAGTGGGAATGAGGTCTGCGCGCTGCATCGCGTATTGCCTGGGTTTGTTGATAGGTTGCGTGAATGCCTTCGCGAGCGACACGCTTTCCGAATCGACATTAGTGGTATACAACTCCGGCTTTCCAGAGTCGCGCTCGCTTGCCGAATACTACGCGTCCAAGCGCGGAATTCCAAAGGACCAGGTTATCGGGCTGGATTGTCCGACGCTCGAAGAAATCGAACGCGACGAGTATGACCGGTCCATCGTGGAACCGTTGCAGCAGGCTTTCTCAAAAAACCACTGGTGGACTGTTTCTACCGAAGCCGATGGCCAACAGAGCGTTGATTCCAATCGCATCCGTTTTATCGCTTTGGTCCGCGGTGTTCCACTGAAAATCCGGTTCAAAGCCGTCTACGAAGGGAATCACCCAGATCCAACAACCCGAGTCGGACTTTCTAACGAAAAGGCGGTGGACTCCGAGCTTGCGACGTTTGGATATTTTCGGCGCCAGATCTCTGGTCCATTCAACAATCCTTACTATCGTAGTTTCAAGTCCGCTTCGGAGACTGATCCACGACTCATGTTTGTGGCGCGTTTAGACGGGCCCGGTGCCGTGGACGTGCAGCAAATGATTGACGATACGCTCAGCGCCGAGCGCACAGGTCTCTGGGGCTGGACCTACGTTGATGCGCGAGGCGTTCGCGATCAGGCGCATAAGCTCGCCGACGACTGGCTCTTTCATATCGTCGACAAGGCTTTTCAAGTCGGACGTCCGGCTATTCTCGATAAGCATGAAGCACTATTTCCGGCCGGTTATCCGATGACCGACGCAATCCTTCATTTCGGTTGGTATTCAGACAGGCCGGCCGGTGTGTTTCTCGATAAAAACGTCCGATTGCGTCCCGGAGCAATTGCAGTCCACATTCACTCCTTGAGCGGCGCAACCTTACGCAACCCCGACAGCAACTGGGTAGGCCCTCTGATTCGACACGGAGCAGCAGCGACCCTTGGAAACGTATATGAACCGTTCCTTGAGCTGACACCTGCCCTTGATGTTTTCCACGATCGATTGCTTACCGGTATGACATTCGCAGAGAGCGCCTACGCCTCACTCCCCTGTGTCTCGTGGATGACGACCATTGTCGGAGATCCGCTGTACCGACCTTTTCCGAACCGACTTGAATCTGAACAAACATCCAATCCCTGGGCGATCATTCGTTCGCTATTTCAGAAGGATCGTCATGACCAAGCAGCGCTAGTTCGGAATCTAACAGAATTGGGCAGCCGCTTTCCCGCGGCGCTGGAAGTGCTGGGACTCGTTCAAGCTCGCGAGCACGATCAAAATGCCGCGCTGGCGACGCTCGAAACTGCCAAGAAGGCTTATGGACACGAACCGGAGAAGTTCCGCTGCGTGTTAGATCAAGCGGAAATTCTACAGAGCCAGGGACGCGCGGATCGGCTTGCAGAGCTGATTCATAAGGCGCTGGATACGTTCAAGGCAACCGAGCAACAAGAGATTTTGAAAAGCTATCTGCGGTAGCGTCTGCCGAGCGATCGTTGCCGGGCCTTCGTCAGTGTCGAGCTGGAAGCTCGACCCACGGTCAAGCCAGAGGCTTGAAGCTTCCAGCTTCACCGTGGGTTGACCTTCTAGGTGACGCTTCTAGGTCGACGCTGACAAGGGCACGACAGTCACATTGAACATCTTTATTGTCTACATCTTATTACTTTGTTATGTATTTTACATGCAGAGCGAGTTTTCTTCACGCTATCTTTCTCTTTATCACCGCTATTGCACCCAATCCTCCTTTCTTATTCATGAGGATGCGGACGATCTTCCAACCAAGTGGAGTGAGCTCCAGTGGCAAGCGTTATGGTATTCCGGCGCATTCGGAACGGCGTTCCAGGCTACGAACGGATCGACAGTCGAGATTGTGCAATTCGGATTTTGGAATCGGGAGTCCGGGCCAGATTTTGTTCATGCGGTTATTCGGGTCGACGGGGTCGAGACCCTCGAGGGAGATATCGAGCTCGATATGCACGTCTCCGACTGGGAACGTCATGGTCATTCACAGAACCATTCTTTCGATCGCGTCATCCTTCACCTCTTTCTACACCGAACCGGTCCCGACCATTTTACCCGCACGGCCGATAACCGGAACGTAATGCAAGTCCACCTCCAGAAGGAACTCGATCATCTTCCGCAGCGGTTCCAGGCGACAATCGCGCACCCGGGTCGCTGTTGTGCACCGCTTCGGGCTATGTCGTGCGACAAAATCGACGCTTTGATCGAAACCGCAGCAGGCATCAGACTCGATCGGAAGGCTCAACAGTTCCGACGCGCAGCGCTGGCCCACGGGATCGACGAGGCTTTGTTTCAGGCAATCGCGATTGCGCTTGGTTACAAGCTCAACAAAGTGCCGTTCCTACTTCTGGCACAGCGTGCCAAACTGAAGACTCTGCGGGAGCAGGAAGATGCTGCGGAAGCGATCCTTTTCGGGTTGGCTGGTTTTCTCGAGAATCGGCATCAGAACGACACTGCTGCAAAGACCCGAGAATATTGGGGCTCTCTTTGGCAGTACTGGTGGCGGTTCCGAAGTCAGTTCGCACACTTGAAGGTTCCTCCAGATCTCTGGAGGTTTGGTATGACTCGACCGGCAAACCATCCACATCGCCGTCTTGGAGCATTGGCTCGAATCGCTTCTGGCTGGAAAGAATTCCGGTTATTGACGGCGGACTTCGGCGCAGTGAGCTGCTGGTTTGAAGAACTATCCCATCCGTTCTGGGATCGCCATTACACCTTGGATTCGATCACAACGACGCGCCCGGTCCGGCTGATCGGTGAACCACGAATAAATGAGATACTGGCAAACGTTATCTATCCTGCCCTACTTTCGGCCGATAGATCGCATTGGACAGCCTATAAAAAGCTTCGCGCCCAGCTGGGTAACAAGCGACTAGCAATTGTCGGACGCCGGCTGTTTGGCGATCCGGTTTGCGCGCGAGATCATGCGCAGTTTCTTTATCAGCAACAAGGCTTGCTCCAGATCTTCGAAGACTTTTGCCTGGCGGACACAACCGACTGTGCCAGATGCCGGTTTCCTCAAATGGTCGCGGAGATGGGCAAATGAACGCCGACATCGCCGGGAACGCCGAGATCGGAACGGGTGTGTCCGAACTTCGATGCTCATCCCATCAGATTTTCCGATCTCGGCGTTCCAACCCTAGCTGCACCCTTGCGACGTGCCGCACTCGGTGCAGACACCGCAAGCCCCAGCTCTGATTACTTTTGTGCTGCCGCAATTTAAGCAGCTGACGTCCATGTACATGTTTCCTAACGCTTCGCGAACGCGGTCCGCGTGCGTTCTAGGTTGGCCGTTAGCAATCGGCCTTGGAGTTCCCTCCGAATTCGAGCGACTCGTTATTACATCAATGATTTCTTTTTCAGCAGTGCGCGGCAGCTCGGCAACTGGCCGATTGGTCGCTTTCTTTTCGATGTCAGCAATCTCTTTCATTGGGAGATCAGGCTGCGATCGACTGGGTGTGGTTGCCTCTTTGTAGCCTTTGATGAACTGGCATCCGAGCCACCGAAAGACGTAATCGGTGATGCTCGTCGCATTCCGGATATCAGGATTCTTGGTGAATCCGCTCGGCTCAAAGCGCTGGTAAGCAAATTTTTTTACCAGGCTTTCGAGCGGCACTCCGTACTGCAATGAGATCGATGTAAGCGTAGCCACGGTATCCATCAGCCCGCCAATCGTGCTGCCTTCCTTCGCCATCTGGATGAAGAGTTCACCCGGCTCCCCGTTTTCGTACAATCCAACCGTAATGTATCCTTCGTGCCCGGCGATCTCGAACTTGTGCGTAATTGACACTCGAGTGCCAGGCATCCGTTTGCGAGAAGGTTGTCCAGCCTTTGTTCGCAACGACTCCAATTCCTCTTGTAACCCGGCGATTCGATCCGACTCAGTGGTCGCTTCCGTCGCGCCCATGTCTTTGGTCTTCTTGGTGTTGAGCGGAGCCGATCGTTTCGAACCATCACGATAGATTGCGATAGCTTTGAGACCCAACCGCCAACCCTCGATATAGGTGTTCATGATCTCCTCGATGCTGGCGGCTTCGGGAAGATTGACCGTCTTTGAAATCGCGCCGCTGAGGAACGGCTGACAGGCCGCCATCATGCGCAGGTGCCCCATATAATGGAGACTGCGTTGTCCCTTGAAAGCCCTGAATGCACAATCGAAGACCGGCAGATGCTCTGGATTCAATCCACTCTCGATCACCGTGCCGGTTTCCGGAACTGCGACATCTTCGATTGTGTCGTGCTCGTTGATATGAGCCAGGATCTTCTGGATTGCTTCGTCCGAATACCCGAGCTTTTCCAATGCCGGCTTGACGGTTTGATTGACGATCTTCAGCATTCCCCCGCCGGCAAGAAGCTTGTACTTCACCAGCGCTATATCCGGTTCGATCCCCGTGGTATCGCAATCCATCAAGAACCCAATCGTTCCGGTTGGCGCGAGTACTGTCGCTTGTGCGTTTCGGTAGCCCTGTTTCTTTCCTAATGCGATCGCGCTGTCCCAGGACTCGATCGCTTGCTGTTTCAGGTAACCGAATTCGATCGAGTCCTGGATCCGGTCACAGTGCTGCCGATGCAGCTGAATAACTTCCTGCACCGGTTGAACGTTATCCTTAGCCAACGGCTTTTCGAACCCGCTCGCTCGCGCATCTCGATAACCCGGAAACGCATCCATCTCTGCCGCGATCCGAGCGCTTTGCGCATATGCCTCACCTGTCATTAATGCTGTGATTGATCCCGCCAACGCCCGCGCTTCATCCGAATCGTACCCGTGCCCGTAGCTCATGACTAAGGCGCCCAGGTTGGCATAGCCGAGACCCAATGTTCTGAAAATGTGGCTGTTCTCGGTGATTTCTTTGGTCGGATAACTGGCGTTATCCACGATGATCTCTTGTGCAGTGATAAATATTCGCACTGCCGCTTTGAACTTTTCGACGTCGAAAATCCCATCTGCCCGCCGGAACTTCATCAGATTCAGCGATGCCAGGTTGCAGGCGGTATTATCCAGAAACAGATATTCTGAGCAGGGGTTAGTCGAGTTCTGACGAGCGGTTCCTTTGCAGGTGTGCCACTTGTGGATCGTCGAATCGAATTGCATCCCTGGATCGCCGCAGATGTGCGTTCCTTCGGCGATCTTTCGGAGCAACGAACGCGCATCCTTCTTTTCGCAAGGTTTGCCGCTTACCACCATCCGGGTCTGCCATTCTTTACCTTCGATCGCGGCATGCATGAATTCGTCACTGACCCGAACCGAAAGGTTTTCGTTCTGGTACATGATCGAACCGTAGGCGTCACCATTGTAGCTGCCGTCGTACCCTTGCTCGATCAAGGCCCAAGCCTTCTTTTCTTCCTTCGCCTTAGCTTCGATGAATTCCTCGATATCCGGGTGCCAGTCTTTGAGCGTGTTCATTTTCGCCGCTCGCCGAGTTTTGCCCCCGCTCTTCACGACATTTGCCACCTGGTCGTAGACTTTCAGGAATGAAAGCGGTCCGCTCGGGCGGCCGCCGCCGCTCAATTTTTCGCGAGTGCTTCGCAGCGTTGAAAGATCCGAGCCTGTACCGCTTCCGTACTTGAACAGCATCGCCTCACTGGTCGCCAACCGCATGATGTCTTCCATCGTGTCCTCGACAGCTTGGATAAAACATGCCGACGCTTGTGGATGTTCATACTGGGTAGGCGCGCGTTCGGCCTGCCCGGTCGCTGGATTGTAAAAATAGTTTCCTTGTCCGCATCCTTTGCCGATGCCGTATTCCTGGTAGAGACCAACGTTGAACCAGGCCGGGCTATTAAAAGCTCCATGCTGATTCAGGCAGAGCCAGGCCAAGTCGCTGTAAAAGCTATCGGCTGACTCCTGGTCGGCAAAATAGCCATCCTTTAATCCCCAGTCGGCTATCGTTCTGGTCACGCGGTGGATCAACTGACGCACCGACCTTTCACGGCCGCCATGATACGGGTCGGTCCCGTGTGCGATATCACCGTAGAAGTATTTCGAAACAGCGATCTTGGTCGCAAGAGCACTCCAAGATTTCGGCACCTCGACGTCTTCTTGCCGGAAAATAGTCTTCCCGCTGTCATCCGTGATTTCTGCGGTCCGGCTCTCCCAATCCACCTCATCAAATGGAGACAGATCTTTTTGACTGAAATATCTTTGAAAGTTCAATCCACCCTTTTTCTTTCGGGAACGAGATCGCCGATGCACTCTCAAATCACTGGGCCGGACACCTGTCTTTAGTTTAATCATTTGGGGCCTCTTTCCGAAATCTGGCCCTGCTGGCCAATAACTTGTCAATAAGCTCGTTTCCTGCTGCTAATATCCTGTGCCCAACCTGTGATCCCCTGAGGACAACCACACTATATAGCAGAAGCGTTTTGGAGTAAACACCAGATCTTGTGGACACATCAAGAAAAAAACCGTCTCACCAAGAAAAATTTAGTGGGCACAGAGTTTGTTAAGAAGGCGGTGATCCTAAATGAGTTTTTCACAAGCGCAAAGGCGTTTGTAGCGCACAAGAACGCATCACAAGCGCACCTTCTGTGCGCGGACGGCGGGGGCTGGATTACCTGTCACAAACCCAACGCGGCGCGCTGAAGGCGCGCGTCAAACGTTGCGCGGTAACAGAACGCCCCTCTTATCGGAGTACTCCGGCCTTATCCGTAGGCGCAACCGCGGCATTCCGCGCCGGATCGAGAACCGCTATGTTCCTCGCAACCAACGCGCGTTGTTCGCGAGCCATTTCCTTTGCAACCCGATTTATCGGCTTGTCGACAATCGCGACGTCCGTCCCGACCGCTGTCCATCCAAATAGCTCAATCACGTCCCTCGACCGCATCCGGATACATCCATAACTCGCTTTCTTGCCGAGCAACTCTTCCTGAGGCGTGCCGTGAATATAGATACAGCGATTGAAAGCGTTTCTGTTTTGCTGCTCTATGCCGCGTAGCCAAATGATCCGGCTCACGATCGGGTCGCGGCCCGGAGCATTTGCCGCTAGAACTTCGCCGGAGAGGTGCCTGCGACGAAATACAGCACCGAGCGGGGCGGCCGCACCAATTTTATTAGCGACGAGCAAATGTCCCAACGGCGTTTGCCAACTCCCGCGGCTATCTCCTTCGCCGAAGCGGGAGGTTGAAACTCTGTAGGTACGATAGACTTTATTATTAACCAGAACGCCAAGCTTCTGTTCTGGTATACTCACCACGATCTTGGTCTGTGGCTGAACAATCGGTGCTACAACGGCTGAAATCGTCGGAGCCGGGCTTTGTGCGGGAGCGGGGGTGGCGGCGGGAGCGGGATTCTGGGCCTCAGTCAGCAAGGCGGATACAAAAAGTAGTATGGCGACTGCAAATAGTCGGTTATCCATCTGGTTAGGCAGCTGTAATCTCTCGTCCGGCTATTGGCCCGCGCACCAGCCGCCCCAAGAGCGAGCTAAACGCAACGTATCCAAAGCCGACTTGGAACAATATCAGGAAAGGTACTGTCAGAAATTCGTGGTTTTGGAAAGCACGAAATGCGAAGTAAGTAAAATATATTGCGAAGAGCAGCTCAACAATCGGTACGACCGATTGGATCGCTGCGTACCGGCTCGTACTCCACGGCTGGTGCCGCTGCACAACACCATACTTTGGCGTTCGGCAAAAGTCGGACCTGCGATTGAATATCGCTTCCAGCACTCCACGCGCATTGTTAATCGACAATCCGATGCTCAGGGAGAGCACAAAGGGAAAAAACCAAACTTCGCGTCTCCACTGCCGCGGGTAGAGCTCCCGTTGCGCGCAAAGGTAGAAGACTGCGACTGAGACTGTAGTAGCCACAAAAATGGGGATGTCTACCATGAGCATGCGGATAAGTCCACCCGTAACATCGGAAGCCGCCTTGCTGCCAGATGCCGGTTGCAACAGAACGCAAAGAAAAACCAAAAGCAGGTACGCGTAATTGGAGCTGAGATGCGCCGTTGCTTCAACCTTGATGAACAATGGGAGCTTACTCTTCCAGACCCAGGGCAACACTTTTTTACAGGTTTGAATCGAGCCCTTTGTCCAGCGGTGCTGCTGTGATCTGACGCCGTCGATGTCGACCGGCAATTCGGCCGGCGTCACCACATCGCCGACAAAGACAAACCTCCAACCACGCAATTGCGCCCGATAACTGAGATCCAGATCCTCGGTCAACGTATCATGTTGCCAGCCACCGGCTTCCTCAATGCACAGCTTTCTCCATAGACCGGCGGTTCCATTGAAGTTGAAGAAACGTCCGCTTCGGCTTCGAGCCGTCTGTTCCAAAACAAGATGGCCGTCTAATAAGACTGCCTGCGCACGAGTCAGCCAGGAGTAGGAACGGTTGATGTGTCCCCACCGCGTCTGAATCATTCCCACCTTTGGGTCGGTAAAATGGTGAATTATCTTGCGCAAAATATCGGGCGGCGGAACAAAGTCGGCATCGAAGATGAAGAAGAACTCGCCCTTTGCGTGGCGCAATCCGTAATCGAGCGCTCCTGCCTTGAAACCGACGCGGTCCCCGCGCCTGAGGACCACCGCATCGAACCCTTCGGCTCGTAGTTTATTTACTTCTCGCTGAGCCAGCTCAACTGTGTCGTCGGTCGAATCGTCCAGAACCTGGATCTCCAATTTGTCTTTCGGATAATTGATGCGACCGACGGCCGTCAGCAAACGTTCTACAACATAAATTTCGTTATAGATCGGTAGCTGGATCGTCACTAACGGAAGGGACGAAAACTCCTTCGGCGGCACCGGCCGGCGATGCCGGTTTTTAAAATAGAGATAGATGATACAATAGCGGTGGATGCCGTAGGCGGAGAGGCCAAGAACGACAACAAAGTAGCAGATCGTCCAAATTAACGTCCCGACATCTCCTTGCATGTTAGTGTGTGATTATCAAAGGGTTAAGGTCAGACAATCCCGCGTCATGTTGCGCGTTTGCTCAGCCTGGTCAAGTCGAAATCCTTGACCAGAGCTTTGGATCGGCGCTCCGACAACAGCGATTTCTCCCATGGATTTATTGAACAAAAGTTTCCGATGGTTTCTGGTTTTGTCGTTCTTCATGGGGCCAATGGCTCTTGTGTTCGCAGCGACCGGCGACCAAGACCAGGATCTTTCGAAAGATCCACACTTTCGCGAGGAGCTCGGGGTTAATCAATACACGGCTCCGTCTATCGAGAGTCTGTTTCAGACTCTCGATTCGCTCAAGCCTATTCCTTACCAGCAATTGTCTCGGGCACCTCAGACCCTGCGGATCAATAATCGGGTCAAGTTTGCCCTCAGCTTCGGGGTTTTGATCGGAGACGGATTCCTGGCTGTTTCGGGGGAGGATTCGAAGAACATCGAGCCCCTTGGGCGCGAGTTGCTCCGGCGAGCGAAGGGTTTAGGGGTCGAGCAGCGGGTGACGCGCCATAGCAAGCAGTTGTTAGATCTGGCCAGACAATCGAAATGGCGGGCGTTGCGCAAAGAGTTGATTGTTACGCAAAAAGACGTTGAACTGGCGATGTTGGACCTGCGCGATGAAGAGATCGCGCATCTGCTCAGTTTAGGTGGCTGGATTCGGGGCCTGGAAATCGCGGCGGCGAGTGTTGCCACGACGTTTACCGCAGAACGAGCGGAAAAATTGCGTCAGCTCGATCTGATGGATTATTACCTCGAGCGTCTTGGTGATCTGTCGCCTTCGTTAAAGGCAACGCCCTGGATGATAAACATCGTTCAAGGGCTGACCACGATCCGGCAAAAGCTTTCCCCTCAGCAACCGCTCACCCAAGAGGACTCGGCTTCGATTCAGGCCACCGCACATGAGATGGTCGAGGTCATTGAGGCTCCGTGATGTAGGCGCCCCGGCCGCCGACATCCAGCGCGCAGATCATGTCTATTGGCGGCAGGCCTTGCCGTGGTACGCCGCCCTTTAGCAGGTGGAAGACCCAAAAATGTCGACCTGGGAGGTCAACCCACGGTCAAGCTAGGAAGCTTGTGCGCTGAAGATCTCCAGATGAGCTTGGCAGACAATCCTTCAGGATTGACCGTGGGTTGAGCTTCCCAGCTCGACCACCCAGCGCGACACCATGCCTGTTGCCGCGCATTTAAAAACATTTCCGTTGAACGTTATGATCTTTGATATATAATACCAGAATTTCATCATGTTATGAGCAGATCAGGCACGCCTACTCCGCCCTCCCCAGAAATGGTGAAAGCCGTCGACGAAATGTTCAAAAACCTGGAACAGATGACGACAGACCCGTCGATTGTCGGACATTGCCCTGAACTTCCAGGCATCGTCTTGGATAAGATCGATGCTGGAACCATCGATCGCGATAGCGATGCGTATAAGAAGGTGACTCAAGAATATGAGGCGGTGCGCGCTGATTATCTCAAAGCGCTGGTTGCCCACCCTTTGGGAAGAACGTTCGCGTTGCTGGCCGTCGGACGTGAAGGAGTCGAAATGATGGAACAAGGCCGGTTACCGGTCGAAATTACGCGTGCACACCACACCGCCGACCGGCCGTTGCGCAGCGCTCGTCAGTCATACAATTGTCATCACATCATTCCGCGGAGCGTCAATCTGGGAGACAACGCGGCATTCATTAACCACCCGAACAATTTTGCAGTTGTCCAAACGACACGGCGCGGGCGCGATCAATCGCAAAATCCACATCATTTCTGGCACAGCCTCTTGCTCCACCCGCAAACGCACAATGCTCCATCAAAGAACTTTGCCCTGTACGTTGTGCGACCGCTCTTCCCTTTCTATCCTCCGATCAGTCGCGGATTTCGAACAGCAGAAGAGTTGCGCAAGACCCTGCATGAACTTGGAGCTCCACCGTTACCGGAGGTATGGGAGAAACGCGTCCTGGAATTTTCAAGAGCAGTGAAACACCGCTCCTATTCAGTTCCAAAGGAATACCACGAAATCACCCAAATGTTCGGTGATTTATACAAAACAAGTAACAAGGAGTCTGAAGTGAACCAGGAGGTGCGCTCGATGCTCGCGGAAAAAGCCGCAAACTTTGCCAAGCAATTCCTTCCGGCTGGCGCCTATGTGAACGGTGTTCCACTGCCAACGGACCACCAGCCGAAGAAGACCTTACCGATCGTCGAATCAAACCTGAAAACTGAAACGTCCGTCCAGCAAGCTCATAAGCGAACCGCCAGGAGGACAAACAAAACTAAAGTCTCTCGAACAAAGACCAGAAAGGAGCAACGGAGCCATGGCACTCAACGAACAATATCTGCAAGACCTTAGCGATCTTTTCGTCCAGGATCTGCGCGGATCCGACTATTACCGCAACCTCTCGCAACCGGAAAAGAACCAGCTTGAACAGCGCCTTCACGAAGAATCGCTGCAAGGCCGGCACCCGCTGCTGCCCGGCGCAGATGAACAAGATTTGGCCAGGCTGCGCGAAATTGCTGGGCAGGAACTCGGGGTTACCCTCCCCATCTCCATACAGGAGGTGCTTCGTCAGGTAGACGGATTTGTGGAAAACGGAGTTACGCTTTACGGCGTCGATGCGGAGATCCGTGGCACGGAATTCGAGAGCGGGCCCGGATTAATCGCCGAAAACAGTGTTACATGGTCTGATACGCCTCAAACAGCTCGACGCTATCTTTTCATTGGAGATTCCGATTTGTGGTATTTCGCGATCGAGATCGAAACTGGGCTCCCTGTCGTTCTCGACCGTTTATCGCTTGCTCAAGAACACCTGTTTTCCAGCGTCGAAGAGATGGTGGAGGACATGCTTCAACAAGCGCTTGGCATTTTTGGTGAACACCAGCAAGACGAACCTGAAGAGCAGCATCAAGAACACCTCGAAAACGAGGGGTTCCGGTTCTCCAATAACTGACACAGACCCAGAAGCGACAAAAAGAGCTGAGGGAATGTGCGGTTGAAAAATCAGCCGTGCCCGCGAACATTCTAGCGAAGTGCCTATGCGAGAGCAGATCTTGAAGCTTGCGACTGTGGGTCCATATCTGAACATAGCTAAACTAACACTCGCACTAGTACTCACACTTATTTGACGCCTCCGGCAACGCGCACTACGATCCTTTCTGATTTTTCGCGTCCGTAGCTCAATTGGATAGAGCGTTGGCCTCCGGAGCCAGAGGTTGTGGGTTCGACCCCCGCCGGACGCATTCGTCGCGCCTACAGCGCGACGGTTATCGGTTTTCAGTTTTCGGTTTTCGGGCGTCGCTTTGGCGACCAGCAAGTATCGGAGCAGAAAGCA
>JBKPBY010000048.1:0-4924 GCA_046727075.1 bacterium
AAGAACTGCTGCATGTTTTCACCCGTCTGTTCCTTAAGCTGACGAGTAAGATTGTAAGCCGTGGCTTTCCCTATGAGCGTCTTGCCGCATCCAGGCGGGCCATGGAGCAGAAATCCTTTCGGAGTCTGATGCTGGAACTTCGCGAATAGATCAGCATGCAAAAGAGGCAACTCGATCGCATCTTTGATCGCGTTGAGAGCAGCTTGCTGCCCTCCAACTTTGTCCCAAGGCAGCTCTGGCACTGCATCCAGATAATACTCCTCGGTCTTTGACTGGCTCAACAACTCGATTGCAACGCGGTAGTTTGAGTCGACACGGACCTCGTCACCCGCCTTCAACGTAGTTTTCATCAGGTCCTGTGATCGCTGGAGCACAATCGATTGTACCCCATGCTCCGTTCCAACTCGGAGACGGTCGTTGCCCAGGACCTCTGTAATTTTGGTTACCGGCCCGGATAAGTCATAGCCTAGATCGCCAACGATAACATAGGCTTCATTCACCAGGACGCGGGTCCCCTTCTTGAGTTTCGTTATACTGATTCTCGGATCGACGTTGCAGTAATAGTCTGATCCGCCAACAACAATCTGAGCCGTTTCTTTGTTGGGGGTGCCGAGAAAGGTCCCAATTCGATTTGCCGGAGACGTCACTTTCTTGATGACTTCATCAAGCTTTTCGATCGTGTGCCTGGCTTCCGCGATCAGCTCTTGCTGTTCGGCTACACTGGATCGGAGCTCTAGCAATTCGCTTCGGGTCGGATCGCCGGGAGGAAAGGTAGCGATCAGTCTCTCCAAAGTCTCGAGAGGGGTTGCGGGCTCAGAACCAAAACCACCGTATTCGGGTGCTCTGTCTTCGTTCATCTGTACTTCTTAATCACTCCGCGGAGTCACTATAAGCGTTTTCGAAAGTTGTAGCAAATCTGGACTTATTCCCAAGCCGGAATTTTCATCATCCGATCGTGTAATAAACATGTTTCGCTGCCCATTCTGTCCCTTTCATGTCATCGCTAGAGTATCGATTTATCGTGACTTTGACGACTTGCCCCATTTTCTTCACCATAAAGCTACCGGCCTCGTCAAACTAAGCTTACGAGCACATATTTGTAACACTCATCCGCGTTGGAAAGTCGCGATAAATTGTCGAGCCAAAGTCCGGCCTTGGCCGGACGAAGGCGGAAACCGCGACCCTACCTGCTCTATCGGCGCATTCTCTCCATTCTTGACTTCTCAAGCTTTCCATCGGAAAAGAACCGCCAGTTCTTTGCGAATAAAATAATCCGTGCAATCCGGCGCGAGGAATCCCGTGAAAATCAGGAACAGTTGCGCTGCTGTAACTGGATACAATTTTCCACAATGCCAATCCTTGGCAATCACACTTAAGTGTGATTCAACCTTGGGTGAAGGCGGAAAAGAGGTCGTTTAAGCCAGAAGTCAGAATATTCGTCCGGATATGCCCTCATTCGTGGTTCGATTGGTGTCGAGCCGTGAAAAAACTTCTTCGCAAAAAAGAAGAATGAGAGATCGACCGCTGGGCAGCTCCTACAGCCGTCTCAGGCATTGGCCGCTCTCTTGCACAGAGGAAATATCTTATGTGGCTAAAGCGGTCGATATTCTGGATCTATCTGCTGAGCTTCAGCAGCCCGTTACTTGGGCAAACCCAACCAGCCAACGAACTGGAAGGGATTACCGTCACCGCGACTCGTATCGATACTTCGCTTGATCGGTCGCCCTCAGCAACAACTGTCATCACCAGCGGGCAAATCGACGAAGAGCAATACCGCTTTGCCACCGACGCCTTGCGAACTGTTCCGGGACTAAACATGGTTCAGACCGGCACGCCTGGTCAATTGACCTCCGCGTTCATCCGAGGTTCGCGCAGCGACCAAACACAAGTGTTATTGGATGGAATTCCGATCAACCAGGAGCTCTCGGGCGCATTTAATTTCGCTGATTTTACGACAGACAATCTGCAGCGAATTGAGGTGATCCGTGGACCGCAAAGCGCTCTTTATGGGCCACGCGCGTCCGGAGGGGTAATCAATTTTGTTACCAACCGCGGAGCAGGTACCCCGACCGGCTCCGCATTTTTTGAAGGCGGTTCCTGGAATTCGTTTCGGGAATCGGCTACCTCCAGTGGAAAACTGGGTCCGCTCGATTTTTCGATTGGAGCAAGCCGTTTTGATACGGATAACGCCCGTCAAAACAATAATTACCGATCGACTTCTTTGCTCGGTGACGTCGGTTTATCACCGATTGAGGCGCTTCGCGTCGGTGTTTTGTTCCTTTACAACTACGCTGGCGCTGCCTCCCCCAATACAATCACGGATCCCCGACCGGTCGACAATCTGCGTACCGAGCGCTGGTTAATCGCGCCGCACATAGAATTTAAGCCGGTCGAGTGGTGGAACAATCGATTCTACTTTGAGTACGACCAGGAACGTCAGGTCAATCAGCCAAACCAAGATGGGTTCATCGGACCCACCCGCGCCATCCTTCGCCGCTATCAACTGGAATACCAGACTGATTTGACCGCAACGAAATGGCTGACGATTACGTCCGGACTTTTCTATACTCATACCACCGCCGACCAGCGTCGACTGAGGCCGTTCGATCCGTCTGTGGCGCCAGAAATCAGTGATAAAACCGAAAACATCGCTGGTTATGGGCAGATTAAGCTAACGCCAGTCAAGAACCTCGATCTTTACGCAAGCGGCCGGTACGATCATTTCCGGCAGTACGGAGACGTTTTTACCTATCGGTTCGCTGGAAACTATATCCTGGAGTGTACAGGAACTATTTTCCGATCCAGCTACGCCACCGGATTTACGCCGCCAAGCAGCCAGGACAAAATCTTTGGGGGTAATCCAAATTTAAAACCAGATCACAACAAAGGATTCGATATAGGCATCGAACAACCGCTCTGGAAAAACCGAATTCGACTCGGTGCAAATTTCTTTTATACCCAGGCGTCCAATGTAATCGGCTCGAACAGCCAGTTTCAGACATTCAATCTCGGTGCGTTCCGGACCCAGGGCGTCGAGTTATTCGGATCGATCACACCTATTCCAAACCTGGTCATTTCTGCGAACTACACTTATCTCGACGCTAAGAAGACCTCTTCAGCAGACATCAATCAGCCAGTTGGTGCTCGCCTTCCGCGCCGGCCCCGACAACAGTACAACTTCTCGGTCTCTTACCGTTGGTTCGATCGATTGTTCACGAGCGTCGAAGTGGGCGGGGTCAATGCTCGCCAGGAAATCAATTTCGGCCAACCGAACATAAACGTCGAAGATTACACAGTCGTGCGATTGGTGGCCGAGTTACAGGTAAACCCGCACTTCTGGTTAACCGGCCGGATCGAAAATCTGTTCGGCGAAAAATACGCCGAAGTCCTCGGCTTCCCGGCCCTCGGCAGAAGCTTCTACGGCGGACTCAAAGTGAAGTTTTAGCTGTATGGCGGCAGAGGGCTGTGCGGCCAACACCCAGTGTGTGTTACAGGCCGTGTCAGAAGTCGCAAAGCGACTACCAAGCATAGCCCCTGGCTTTCGTTTGTTGTCGCCTTGCGACACAGCCCAATACCCACCCTGTAACCCCCCAACGAGAACAATCATTTTCAATAAATTCCCCGCGCCGAAAGCCTTGCATGCTGCAGAACATCGCGATATGTCATCCCCTATGTTGCAAACCCTTAAGGAGCCGGCCCTGGTTCCTTCTCCTCCCCGGGAACAATATGTCAAAGCTTTTCACTGGATACTTCTCTCACGGACGGTCGAAGAGAAATTAGCGAGTCTGTGGCGCGGCGGAAAAATTGCGGGCGGCCTTTACCTGTCCAAAGGGCACGAAGCTGTTAGTGCAGCAACAGGGATCATGCTTAAACCCGGCGACATTTTTGGCCCGTTGATCCGGGATCAGGCTGGCCGCCTCGCATTTGGCGAACCTTTGGAAGACGTTTTCCGAATCCATTTCGGAACGCGAGTCGGTTTGGCGCGAGGACGCGATGGGAACGTTCACCGGGGCCACCCTAAAGAGGGTTACCTCGCGATGATCAGCCACTTGGGAGCATTAATCCCTGTCACAGCCGGCGCTTTGATTGCGCGCCGGTTTAAAGGTCAGAAAGATTTGATTGGTGTAACCTGCATCGGCGAAGGGGGCACATCGACCGGCGCATTTCACGAAGGCATGAATCTCGCCGCCGTCGAAAAACTCCCATTGGTTCTTGTCGTCACCAACAACCAATACGCTTACTCCACCCCGAACGAGCGAACGTTCGCATGCGAAAATCTGGCGGATCGTGCGGTTGGATACGGCATCGAAGGCTACACCGCGGACGGTACCGATTTGAGTGAATGCTTAAAAGTTATCGGATATGCTTGCGACCGGGCACGGGTTGGACACGGCCCTCAGATGGTCGTGGCCAGTTGCCTAAGATTGGTGGGACACGGCGAGCATGATGATGCCAGCTATGTAAATAAATCACTCTTTCAGAGCCCGATCGGCCGTGATTGCATCAAGGTCGCAGAAGATTATCTCAAACAAGTAGGGTGGGCAGATTCCGCGCAAATTGAGGCGTGGCGTGAGGAAGCAAAACAACAGGTTGAAGACGCGTTGACTCGAGTCCGGCGTGAACCTCTGGCAAACCCGGAGCACGAGGATTGGAATCCTTACGCTACCAAGAAGATCGCGGAATCCGTTTTTGCCCCATGAGCGTTACCTATCTCGAGGCGATTCGACACGCCCAGCAAAAAGCGCTTCGCGAAAATCCGAACGTCTATATTTACGGACAGGACATCGGCGTTTTCGGCGGCGCATTCAAATCAACCAAGGGATTGGCAAAAGAATTCCCGGGCCGGGTGCTCGATTCACCGATCAGCGAAGACGCAATGGTCGGATGCGTGATTGGAGCAGCAATCGAAGGTATGCGCCCGATC
>JBKPBY010000049.1:0-10646 GCA_046727075.1 bacterium
AGAATCTGCAGAAGCGATTCCCGAAATCCAATGCCACCCGGCGTTACCGGGATCGAAATAATCGCCGTAACAATCGGCATGATCGACAACATATCGAGCGCTGAAACCCGCGCGCCAAGGGCTCGTCCGGTGCAGTAAAACGCTCCATAAAACGAGAACAATACGGGGAACGAGAGCAGGAACGCGTATAACAGAGAGCTTTTGGACTTCGCGAACAAGGTGTAAGCCTCGGATGTCTCGACCAGCCGGTCGCGAAACGGGAAATGCTCAGGCAATCGGTGAAAAAGCTTGAATCCTCCAATTGCAAACGAGGCAGTCGTCACTACAACAAATCCCACCATAACGAGAATAAGGACCCACAAAAGAACCGCAGCTTGCGGCGTTCGCTGAAGCCAATTCCATCGAAGTGTAGTCGTGAGGACAGCCATCACGATTAACGCAAGAAACCCGATTAACCGGTCCATTACCACGGTCAAGACCGCCTCTTTCTTTTTATCTGGGAATTCGCGCATCAGATAATAAAGCCGCGCGAAATCGCCGCCGGTATACCCAGGCATGAACATGTTAAAAAAAAGACCAACAAAGAATAGCATGATCGCTCGTGGCCAACTCATCCACATCCCCTGCACGCGCATTAGAATCTGCCAGCGTGTGATGTTCGCCGCCTCCCCAGCCAGAGCGACCGGCAGTCCAATCAGCAACCACTTGAGGTGAGCGTGACCAATTGCGCTCATCATCTGCGCCCGTTTTTCCGGGCTGTGAAAGACCCAGATCAAGATCGCGATCGTAAAGATAGCCTGGAGCGTCCGGATGATCGCTTTATTCATCTAGGGGGAAGTAGTATACGAGGGCGGCTCACAGCAGCTAAAGGGACCACAGGGCGTATGAGCACGTCAAGGTTGCCTCGATCGGCCCATTCAGGGCCGATGTTAACCGTCAACCGTCGACCGTCTGCCGTCCACCGTTCGCGCGGAACGGGGAACGGGATAGACATCGGTAACACTTTTGGTTCAATACATCGGTAACACTTGTGGGTTTAAGGGTTAGATATTCTCAATTGTTTTTGTCGGAACAAGGCGATTGTGGGCAAGTCGTGCATGGGAGGCCCAAGCCCGTCGAAGCCCAGGATTTGTTTTTTTTCGCCCCCCGAGCTTGTCGATCACAAGATGTTGGGCGTTGTAGTCATCTGGAGGTATCGGCCCGGAAAAAAATCCCCAATTCTCTCTCCAAGGCATGCGACCAACTGTCCTTTCCGGCCGCTCGCCCCTTCAATGTGTTACCGATGTATTGAACCATTTATGTTACCGATGTTCTGAACCCGCACCTGCTTCCGAATGCTGTGGGGCGGCAGAGATTATTATCTTGGAACTGGAACCTTCCCCTTTCCCGGTGCAGAATGACCGCTCCAATGACGATAATCGACCTGCGAAACGATGACCTCGCCCGATGGAAAGATCTGTTGAGCCGCCGATATCAGCCATCCACCGATCTAGTCGAGCGAGTGGCTGCCATTCTCGCCGCAGTGCGCGACCGGGGCGACGAGGCACTGATAGAGCTCACCAAACGGTTTGATAACGTCGATCTGCTGCCAGGCCAGTTGCAGGTTTCGGCTCCTGAAATCGTGCAGGCACAGGAACAGGTTGAGCCAGACCTGCTCAACGCACTACGCAGATCTCGTGAAAATGTCACCGTGTTCGCCAAGCGCACCCTGCGTACCGGATGGTTAGGACAAAACTCCGAAGGCGCTGCCGTTGGCGAGCGTTTCGATCCGTTGCAACGGGTCGGCATATATGTGCCCGCAGGCACTGCGCCTCTTGTTTCGACGGCGATTATGACCGTCTCTCTTGCCAGCGCCGCGGGTGTTCCAGAAATCGCAGTAACGTCCCCTGTTGGACCGAACAAAACAATGGATCCCGGTCTTCTAGCAGCGCTCCAACTGGCAGGGGCTACCGTGGTCTACAAAGTCGGCGGCGCACAGGCCATTGCTGCCTTGGCGTTTGGCACAAGAACCATCCGCCCGGTTCTGAAGGTATTCGGTCCCGGCAACGCGTATGTCACAGAGGCAAAACGCCAGGTGTTCGGATTTGTTGGTGTGGATCTGTTGCCTGGCCCCAGCGAAATCGTTGTAGTGGCCGATCACACAGCCAATCCAGCATGGGTCGCCGCCGATCTCCTTGCGCAAGCTGAGCACGGGTCTGGCAGCGTTATCTGTCTGGTAGGACTCGACGAAAAAGTCGCCAGCAACGTCCGGAACGAAATCAATCTGCAGGTCCACACATTAGGGCGCCAATCATTCCTTTGGGAAACGATTGAGAAACAAGCACTGACGGTCATCGCCAAAGATCGACCACAGGCTGCTGAGATCGTGAATGAATTCGCGCCCGAACACGTTTCGATCGCCGTCGAAAATCCAGATGAATTCGCAACGGCTATTAAAACTGCAGGGGCGATCTTTATTGGCCACTTCTCTCCGGTCGCCGCTGGCGATTTCCTGGCAGGTCCGAGCCATGAACTACCGACCGGTGGCGCAGCGAAATTCCTGAGCGGGCTAACAGCTGACCAATTCCAGAGGCGGACAAGCCTCGTTCGTTACGACAAAGAAGCACTCGAAAAATCCGTTGCGGCTCTCAACGCCTTCAGCAGGGCAGAACGCTTAGATGCTCACGGCCGATCGGTTACGATCCGGCTGGAGAGCGGTCCCGCCGCTGCGGCGGGATCGACGCCTCCGTAGGTTTATCGGCGGGTCGCTTGCCAGAACAAGGCACGCCTGAAGAGGGTACGCAAAAACTGGTCGTTGGTGGGCGAAGCGCAATCCGGGTTGAAATGATTTCGACGCCTTTTATGCTTTGGCGCGCCGAACAATGGCACGTAAAACGCGCAAATCTTTTAATTGGATCCGTTTTCTGGTTCTACTGCTGGTTGCGTGCTTTCTCTTGCCGATCCTGGAGGTCTTCGCAGTTCGGTTCGTCAATCCGCCTATCACGACTCTGATGATCCTTCGCCGATGCGAAGCGATGATGAGCCTTCGATACAGCGGCGAAATCCGCTATCGTTGGATCCCGATCAACCAGGTTCCCGATGATTTTCTCAAGGCCGTCTGGCAAATGGAGGATGCGCGGTTCTTCAGCCATGAAGGATTCGATTGGATTGAAATGGAGGAAGCGATCCAGCGAGCCGAAAAAAGGCATCGCCCGGTACGCGGTGTATCGACAATTACCAATCAATGCGCTCGGTCCCTTTTTCTGTGGCAAGGACGTTCCTGGATAAGAAAAGGACTGGAAGCCTATTTCACTTTCTTGATGGAGCATCTTCTGACCAAGCAGCGAATCCTGGAGCTTTACGTCAACGTCATTGAATTGGGAGACGGTATCTATGGAATCGAAGAAGCTGCGCAGCTCTATTATTCTGTTCCAGCACAACGCCTGAATCGTAGCCAGTGCGCGATGCTCGCGGCAATGTTGCCGTTTCCACGCGGCTGGGATCCACACAATCCAAGCCCTAGACTTCGCGCACGCTATTCGCTGGTACTAAAGCGAATGAACCAAGGCGGTTCAATCGAACGCAAGCTGGGAGAATAGCTCAATGCATGGACCTTGCCAGCCTCTGCGCCGAGTTGGAAGCTCCCCATCCAGGTCGACCAAGACTTGGCGCCTTTTGGCCGCCAAAATAAGCGGTGGACGGTCGACCGCAGACGGAAAACAGCCCCGAAAGCATTCGGGGCTAAAGCGGATGCGGTCGCCGGCGCCGCTTGAATTTGAGCGCAGCCAGCGAGCGGGCTAGTGCCGCCTGAACTTCTCCGACCTCTTCGCCGGTCAGATCTTTCTTGGCTAAGAACTCCTCTGCGCGTTTTACAGCTTCTTCCGTCGCGCGCTCGTCAATTTCTGCTTCCCCCATCGCCATATCTGTTAGGACCGAAACCTGAGTTTGGGAGACTTCTACGAAACCAGTACCAACGACGAGATCCTTCTGTTTACCTCCCTGCATGATGTGCAGTTCGCCGGGCAACAATTGAGTCATCAACGGAACGTGCATCGGCAGGACCCCGAGTTGTCCTTCGACCCCCGGAAGCACAACCATGTCGACATCGTCCGAAAAGACTTTGCTTTCCGGTGTGACGATCTCGAGCTTCAGTTTTGCCATATACCTTTAATCTTGGCTCTCTTGGATTTCTTCAATGCCACCCTTCATATAGAAATTCTGCTCAGGCACGTTATCATGCTTGCCATCGAGAATTTCTTTGAAGCCGCGTACCGTGTCCGGAGTGGATACGTATTTGCCAGGTATACCGGTGAAGACTTCGGCGACATCGAACGGTTGGCTCAAGAACCGCTGAATTTTGCGGGCCCGAAAAACGGTGAGTTTGTCCTCCGGACTCAATTCGTCCATGCCAAGAATCGCAATGATATCCTGCAGATCTTTGTAACGCTGAAGCACCTTTTGAACGCCACGAGCGGCATCGTAGTGCTCCCGCCCAACCACTTCCGGCGCTAAGGATTTCGAGGTGGAGGCTAATGGATCGACCGCGGGATAGATCCCTAGCTCGGATATTGCCCGATCCAACACGATCGTAGAATCCAGGTGCGCAAACGTGTTCGCGGGCGCTGGGTCTGTTAAGTCGTCCGCGGGCACGTAAACGGCCTGGAACGAGGTAATCGAACCTTTCTTGGTTGAAGTGATGCGCTCCTGTAGATCACCCATCTCAGCCGCCAGCGTCGGCTGGTAACCGACCGCAGAGGGGGTTCGTCCGAGCAGTGCGGATACCTCCGAACCGGCTTGCGAAAATCGAAAGATATTGTCGATGAACAGTAAAACGTCTTGGTTCTTCTCGTCCCGAAAATACTCTGCCATCGCCAATGCGCTCAACCCCACGCGCAACCGGGCACCAGGAGGTTCATTCATCTGGCCGTACACAAGCGCAATCTTGGATTTACCGAGATCCTGTTGGTTGATCACCCCCGCTTCAGACATTTCCGTGTAGAGGTCGTTCCCTTCACGCGTCCGTTCGCCAACACCGGCAAAAACCGAGTAACCGCCGTGCGCTTTTGCAATGTTGTTGATCAGCTCCATGATGACGACGGTCTTACCGACACCTGCACCGCCAAATGCTCCAATTTTGCCGCCTTTGGCGAACGGACAGATCAAATCAATAACTTTGATCCCGGTCTCCAGGGTGGTCGCGCTGGTGTCCTGATCCAGTAATGAAGGCGCCTTGCGGTGGATTGGATAACGTTTTTCGAAATGAACGGGTCCACGTTCATCCACCGGATCGCCAGTCACATTGAATACGCGCCCCAGCACACCGTCACCCACCGGAACAGAAATTGGGGCATCTGTATCAATAACGCTCATGCCCCGCTTCAGACCTTCCGTTGACGACATCGCGATCGCGCGTACGCGTCCCTCACCCAAATGCTGTTGCACTTCCAAAGTCAGCTTCGTTCCATCATCGTAGCTCACCTCTAAGGCGTCATAGATCTCGGGAAAATCGTTGGTTTGGCTGAAATCAACATCAACCACAGGACCGATTACTTGGACAATTGTACCTGTATTCATAATCAAGCTAACCAACTGCAAGCTGCGCAGTCGTTATTTCGAGGAGCTCAGTCGTGATGTTTTCCTGACGAATCTTGTTGTAGTGGAGCGTCAGGTCTTTAATCAACTCCTTCGCGTTGTCGGTCGCGTTTTTCATCGCTACCATCCGCGCGCTATGTTCGGAGGCGCGGGCGTTTAACACCATCTGGAAAAGTTGAAAACCAATGTAGTGCGGAAGGATCGCGTCCAAGACACTGTGGACATTCGGTTCAAAAAGCGCCTCTCCCTCTGGACCCTGTTCTCCGGTAATTCCTAGTTCTTCAACCGGAATCGGTAGCAACGTTCGTAGAACCGGCTCCTGATTTAGCGTATTGACGAAACGGGGAAAGAGTATCCGCACTTGGTCTGTTTCACCGGTAGTGAATTTGTCCGAGACAAACCTGCCAATCGGGCGCACTTCGGAAAAATGAGGAGGGTCGCTCAGCTCAAAGTCGGCAATCAAGTTGCGCCTCGTTCTGGCCAGGAATTGCACCGCTTTCTTGCCGCTCGCCACAAATTCCGCATTGGCCTTATCCACCTTGCTTAATTCCCGGAACAAATTGGCATTCAAAGCTCCGCACAATCCCTTGTCCGTCGAAAAGACCACCACGATCTCTTTTTTCACGGGACGCACCGCTAACAGCCTGTTGCTGGTTGGATCAACTCGCCCTTTGACTGCCGCCAACACGCGCGCCAGCATTTCCTGATATGGTCTTCCTGCCAGCGCCGCAGCCTGAGCTTTCCGCATCTTTGCGGCAGCAACCATCTGCATCGCTTTAGTGATCTGCGATGTATTCTTAACCGACTTGATCCGCCGGCGTAGGTCGAGCGTGCTAGGCATTGGCGACTAGTGAGACTAGTGTTTTTACGGTTTGTAGGAGCTTTTGAAATCCTTAATCGCGCTGTGAAGCTTCTCTTCGACTTCTTTGTCGATCGTCAGCTTGTCCAGAATCGCCGCCAGAACATCCTCTTTCCGCGTGGTGAGATATTCCAGCATCTTGTTCTGGCAATCCTTCACTTTGTCGACCGGCACATCGTCGAAGTAACCCTTTTGCATCGCGAACGAGACCGCAACTTCCTGTTCAACCGGAATTGGGTTGTACTGGCCCTGCTTGAACAACTCGACAATGCGCGAGCCGCGATCGAGTTTCTTGCGAGTCCCTGGATCAACATCGGATCCAAATTGGGCGAAAGCTAGCAAATCGCGGAACTGCGCCAAATCAAGCTTTGTCGAGCCGGCAACCTGTTTGAACGCTTTGATCTGGGCCGCAGAACCAACACGGCTGACCGAGATACCAACCGAAATCGCCGGCCTGACGCCCTGGTAAAAAAGATCCGTTTCTAGAAAGATCTGGCCGTCAGTGATCGAAATAACATTCGTCGGAATGTAGGCGGACACGTCTCCAGCTTGTGTTTCAATAATAGGAAGCGCGGTGAGCGTTCCGCCACCGGCTTCTTTGCTGAGTCGAGCCGCCCGTTCCAAAAGCCGTGAATGCAAATAAAAGACATCGCCCGGATACGCCTCACGACCGGAAGGGCGTTTCAGCACGAGCGATACCTGCCGGTATGCGGCCGCATGCTTCGTCAAATCATCGTAGACAATCAGGGCATCCATCCCGTTATCCATAAACCATTCGCCCATTGCCGCTCCAGCGTACGGAGCGAGATATTGATTCGTTGCACTTTCGGATGCCGGAGCCGAAATCACGATCGTGTACGGTAAAGCGCCAGCTTTTTCCAGAATATCGACCGTTCGAGCAATACTCATGCTCTTCTGCCCGACACCAACGTAGATGCAATAAAGCGGTGTGTGGTGCTTGATCTTACCTTCCTCCGCCGCTTTGTTCAGTCGCGCCTGGTTAATGATCGTATCGATCGCAATCGTCGTCTTTCCAGTCGCGCGATCGCCAATGATCAACTCTCGCTGGCCGCGCCCGATCGGAATCATCGCGTCGATCGGGAGAATACCGGTTTGAACCGGCACAGAGACGCTTTTTCGTTTAATAATCCCAGGAGCAATCTTTTCGACCGGGTACGTTTTCTCAGACTTAATCGGGCCCTTCCCATCAATCGGCTGTCCCAGGGTGTTCACCACCCGGCCGAGAAGCTCTTTTCCAACCGGGACCGAAAGCAATCGTCCGGTCGTCCGGACTTCCGTTCCTTCTTTGACCTCAACAAAATCACCAAGCAGGATCGCGCCTACCTCGGTCTCTTCCAGATTCAGAGCGATTCCATATAGGCCGTTGGGAAACTCAATCATCTCGTTGAGCATCACCTCGCTCAATCCCTCGATCTTAGCGACTCCATCTCCGCACTCGCGGACCGTGCCTACATTGGTACGTCTGGTGTCGGTTTTTAGCCTCGTGATGGTTGATTCAAGCTCCTGCAGAATGGTGCTCATGAGTTGTTAAATTTGTTCTTGAAGTTGGCGCAAACGGTTGCGCACCGAGCCGTCCCAAACGTCGTCTCCAATTTTAACTCGCATTCCGCCAAGGAGTTCGGGATTCGTCCGAAATTCAACATCCAGGTCGTCTCCATATCGAGATTTCAGATTGTTTACGACCTGGTCACCAACTGACCGATTTAGAGGGCTAGCGCTCTCTATAACGGCATGTCGTTTTTCCTGTTCCAAGCGCAACAGGCGTTGATAATCCTGAAGCACGTCTACGTGGTGACGTGGCTTGTTTGCTAATACCGATTCAACCATTTCTGTTATCCTCTCTTGATCGAGTTTTCCTTCCCGAAAACTTTGCTTGAATAACTGGCGAGACACCTTGCGAGCTTCCTTTGCAGTTCTCATAACACCTTAGGCGGCAACCTGCCGTGCAGTTTCTTCGCTGATTCTTTGATGGTCGTCCGGAGTCAGTACCTTACCGGTGACCCTGGCGGTCGTATCTACCACCAAACGTCCAAGCTCTTTCTTCATCTCCGCCATCATCCGATCGTGCTCTTGCGACATCGATTCTTGGGCTTTTTTCGTGATCTCTTCGGCTGCAACAATCGCTTCCTGTCGCTTCTGTTCAGCCAGTCGATCTCCACTGGCACGCACTTCTTCGATTAGTCGCTGCGATTCCGCGTTCGCTTTGGCTAGGATCTCCTCATATTTCCCCTGAGCCTCGGCCAATTGTGCCCTGATCTTCTCGGCGTTAAGTTGTCCTTCTTCGATCCGGCGACGTCGCTCTTCCAGCATCGCTATTACCGGTTTGAAAGCGAATTTTGCTAAGACCCAGTAGACAATAATAAACAGCAAAACCTGGGCGATCAGATTTGGCCAATAGACACCAAACTGATGTGCAACGTTACTTACGGCGTCCATATCTCGGAGTTTCTAGTGTTGGGAGGCGGAGCGCCGGTCTGCCCCGAACGGTCTCAGGGCAGACCGCTATAACCTCCCTCGATTATTTCGTGAATGCAATGATCAATCCGTAAATGGCGATCGCTTCGGAAAGCGCCATTCCGATGATTCCCATCACCAGAATATTGCCGAATGCGCCCGGGTTACGTCCGACCGCTTCTGACGCTTTACCTCCGACGATGCCGACGCCAATGCCGGCTCCTAGCCCCGCACCTGCCAAAGGCAAGAACGGGCCGAAATTTCCGGCCTCAGCCGCCAACATAGGAAGCATTTCTAACATTTATTTGTTCCTTTCGTTTGTTCTCTCTTCCCGCCGCCCACGCGTCGCATGGTCTCGACGGAAAATCCTTCAATCTTTCTCGCACTCGCACTCGCGGCTCACACTCAGTGTCCTTCCTCCTCCATCCCGACCGATAGCTTTATGTAGACAGCGCACAGCATCGAAAAAACGAACGCCTGCAAAAGACCGACCAACAGTTCCAGAAAATAGAACGGCAGTGGAAACACCACGCTCGAAATGTAATTCAGCGGAAACGGCAACGCGGCACCCAGGTTCTGCATGGTATGCAATAGCGTTTCGCCGGCGAAGATGTTGCCGAACAACCGGAACGACAGCGATACCGGCCGGATCGCAATAGAGAAGAGCTCAATAAACCCAACGAAAATAAAAAGGGGCAGCAGAGCTGCCCACATAAACCCTTTGATGTCGCCTTTGGGCTCAAAGTTGTGTTTGAGGAAGGCGATCGGCCCGATTTCTTGCCAGGTCCAGATCACCCACCAAAGCATAAAGAAAATCGCCATCCCAAACGTCATGTTCAGGTCAGCATTAGCCGGCCGAAGCAGAGGTTGAGTGACTTCCTTCAGTCCAAGCGGCGCCCCACTCGGTTCGCCAAATCCGATCGTTCCCACGCCGGGCACCAGTCCGAACCAGTTCGAAGCCAGAATGAAAATGAAGAGTGTCGCCAGCAAGGAGCCCACCTTGGGAATCATATGTTTCCCCACCACGCCCTCGAACGTCGTATAAAGAATTTCGACCACCGCTTCGAAGAGGTTCTGACGGCCTTTTGGGAGCAGCTCCATCCGCCGTGTCGAGCGCCGCGCCCAAATGACCAGTAGTATCGTGACGATCACGGTCACCAGCATCGAATTCGTGAACCAAGCCGCCTTCGGAAAGAACGGGTTCGCCTGCACAGTCAGTTCTTCGGCGGCGAGAAAAAAATTTGGTTCCATAGGGGACACTTCCGCCCCCATGCTTAACTGACTTCGCCTGGCTCGGACAGGACTGAGCAAGAGGGTGAACCCCTTATAAAAGCAACTGCCGTTGCATCGCGCAAGTCCATATGTGAATAATTTCACAAGGGTAGCCTCCTTTCAGTGCGCTTCCCTGGAGAAACCGATCGCGCTGTAGGGCGGCAGCCCCCAAAACCAACCTCATTGATCTTCTGATCTTTGCCGCGCTGACATTCCACTTCGCGCAATTTCGCGAGGACATGGCGGTGCCGGCTCTAAAATTGCTGTCGTGGTTGCGGCTTAGCCGCGTTGTGATCTTCTGTTCGATAGTCTTCCTACTAGCACTTAGACCCCACGCCAGAATGACCGACCAGAAAGCAGGACCGAATCGACTGGGCT
This sequence comes from bacterium, assembly GCA_046727075.1. Lineage (GTDB taxonomy): Bacteria > Verrucomicrobiota > Verrucomicrobiia > Chthoniobacterales > JAFAMB01 > JBKPBY01. The sequence goes on from JBKPBY010000049.1 coordinate 10,556, forward strand.
ACCTTTTCGAACGGTTCCCTTCATTTACCCAGACATTCTGCGCCCGGGAGATCGCGGAGCTATATCGCCAAGGAGTGACTCCACCTGTCTT
>JBKPBY010000050.1:0-4867 GCA_046727075.1 bacterium
AAGCAAGTCGGGATCAATTGCGAAAGCGAGGCTTCCCCAATTTTGGTTATCCGGATCGCCGGGTAAGCATCCTCCCGTAAGCGCATTGGCAAAGAGCTCGACCATCAAAGCGAGGCCGGAGCTTTTGGGACCACGGTCGAACGTCATCAGGGCCCCGGACCCAAGAATTTTCTTGGGAGATTGGGTTGGAGCACCTTCAGCGTCATAGCCGGTGTTTGGTGCCAGCATCTCGCCTTTAATCATGGCCTCCGCAACCTTGAATACTGGCATCAGGGACGTAGCCATATCCAGAACGATAGGGTCGCCGCGGGTGGGAATGCCAATCGCGATCGGGTTGCTCCCAAAGGCGCGTTCACTGCTCCCGCTCGGCGCAACCATCTTGCTTGAACCGCAAAAGACCATCCCAATAAATCCTTCCCGCGCGATTCTTTCGGCGTAATAGCTAACCGGTCCCGTACCCGGAGGCGAACCGTTATGAACGCCAACAATAGCAAAGCCGCTCGTTCTTGCTTTGCTCACCAGTAAATCTACGGCTAACTGGAGGGCACAAATCCCGATATTACCTCCGGCGTCGACTAGACCGGAAAGCGGCGTCTCTTTCTCCACCACAATTTCGCCTTGCGCATTAAACCGCGGTGTACCTACCGCCACCTCTTGGATCAGACTCTGGAAATTTCCTCGGCGATGAGCGTAGGAAAGAACGTCTAGAATAGTCTCGGTTTGCGCCTCCGGATATCCCAACTTCAGGTAGAGCTGGCGCGTCAAATCCTGGAGCTCCTTCAGAACAACCTTCATCGCACCGAATCGAGATGCTGCAACATCGCATCCAGGGCAAGCTGATAACCATACATGCCAAAGCCCGTAATCACGCCCACTGAAACTTCAGACAGTACGCAGTGAATGTTTCTCTTCGCCACGTTGGAAATGTGGATTTCTATATAAGGGAGCCCGGCGCCCTTGATGCAATCTTTCAACGCATATCCGGCATAGGAGAACCCTGCTGGATTCATGACCAACCCATCAAATCCCTGGTCCGCACAGCGGTAAATGCGGTCGATCGCCTCGCCTTCAACATTTGTATAGAAAATCTCGAGTTCGAAATTCCTTCTTTTGGAATAGTCCAAAAGCGTCGCGTTGAGCTCGTCCGGCGTGGTACGTCCATAAATCTCTGGCTCTCTTTTGCCCAAATAGTTGAGGTTCGCTCCCTGGATAAGAATGATCTTTTTTATTTTTCTCGACCTCCTTTGAGTTTAGACCTGAGGACAACTGTTGGTCGGGCATTGTGAGCAATACCCTCCGCGACCGTCAAGGATCGATCAGGGTCCCTAAAGGCAAGGGTCTGCTCGCCTCTACTCTACATTCGGCCTTTCGCGTCCGCCTTCGCCTGAGGCTCCGGCGCGACCAGTTTTGGCGTTTCGCGGGTGTGCGCTTCCGCCAACGTCGCGCAGTTACAAAGCTGAACTAGCTAGCTTTTGCTTATCCGGTTATTTCAGCGGACGCTAATATATAGTGTTCAGTAGTAGGCGTAAACGTCCGCCACGCGAGCGTTCAGAACGATCGAGTCGAGTTCACCTATCACTCCCACCGATTTAACACGGCGTCCGCCGCGCAGTATGTGTGGCCGGTTTGGCGGGTTTCTGATCCTGGTTCGCATGCTCGACAAGGGGCGCGCCTTGCTGGCCAAGAAAAACGGCGAATACAACCACAACTCCTCTACCGACGAACATCTCGTCCGGTTTCTCGGCTTCGACCCGGAAGCTCTTTTGCGAGAGTTAGCTGCAGGCAAACCATGAACCGCCTCAGCCGGAATCTCTCCAGCCAAACTAACAATAGACGCCGGTGCAGTTGGTCTAGGCACTAAAAGACTGTGAAAACTCCATCCAAAGATCATCTAACGGCTCAACCACAATCCCTGTAAGGGTGAGTCAGGGCCTAACCCAATCATGAAGAACGGCTTTAGGCGGCGTTCGCTTTCTTGAGTTAGATGAAGATCTCAGTGAGGATGAAGTTGAGAAGGCCTACTCATGCTTTACTCGAGCAGGCAGAAACAATGGCAAAGAAAAGTAGAGAAGAGAGATAATGAGAATAGGGGAGAGATCAGTTGTCTACTGACAGAAGAAGCACCTGATGAGAATAGGAGTGACCTGATAGTTAGTACAGTATAACAATGGGAATAAGTCTGGTTGGTGAAACCCAACTCTCTCCCACCCTACCTACCTAGTCCTGCACCCAGTGTATGTGGCTAAGTATTAGCGTTACTACCTAGGGAGTTCGGAAATTTTACCCTACCTAGTCAGCGTTTTATAAGAGCCGATTTGCAAAGCAAATAGCCTGGAATTTAAAACACCCTTTTGGTTTACGTGACCACTGGACGCGTAGAACTGTCAAGAAATGACTTTCATTATTTGACTTTTGTAACTACTTCACGCAAACTCTGGTCATGGAAAGTTCAAACTCAACTCGAGAGACCGCCCTCGGCGGACAGTTCACATTTCCTTGCACATCGCTGACGGTGCACCGGATGGGTTATGGTGCAATGCAGTTAGCTGGGCAAGGCGTTTGGGGTCCGCCCAAAGATCCGAACGCCGCTGTCGCCGTACTCCGCCAGGCGGTCGCGGCCGGCGTGAACCATATTGACACGTCCGACTTCTACGGACCGCACATCACCAACCAGATCATCCGGCAGGCTCTGCATCCCTATCCGGCTGGATTGGTGATTGTTACAAAGCTTGGAGCCCGGCGCCCGCCCGACGAGTCATGGCAGCCGGCTATTTCTCCGGAGGAACTGACCGCGGGCGTCCACGACAACCTCCGCAACCTCGGCCTGGACGCACTCGACATCGTTAACTATCGCGTGATGGGGTCGATCCACGGTCCTGCGGAAGGCCCCATTGCCGAGCAGGTGACGGTGCTGGCCGACCTCCAGCGCAAAGGGCTGATTCGCCACATCGGCCTGAGCAACGCTACAGCTGCCCAGGTGGCGGAGGCGCAAGCGATTACCAACATCGTTTGCGTGCAGAACAACTACAATGTAGCCAACCGCGACGACGATGCCCTGATCGATGCCCTGTCCCGACAAGGCATCGCTTATGTGCCGTTCTTCCCGCTCGGCGGATTCACTCCGCTGCAGTCCTCCACGCTGTCGAATGTCGCCAGCCGGCTCGGCGCAACGCCGATGCAGCTCGCGCTGGCCTGGTTGCTGCACCGGTCGCCCAATATCCTGTTGATCCCAGGCACGTCGTCCGTCGCGCATCTCCGTGAGAACCTGGCTGCAGCGAAGTTGGCACTGTCGCCGGAAGCCTTGGCCGAGATGGACGGGATCGCCGGCGAATCGAGGACTCAATATGTCTCCAGCTGACACCCCGCTCAATCTTGACCGGATCCTGGCGACGGCCGAAGACGTTATCCGCCGATTCGGCCCCGCCAAGGCGACGGTCGCAGACGTCGCCCGAGCATTGGGCGTCAGCCACGCAGCGGTCTACCGGCATGTAGCGACCAAGGCTGAACTGCGAGACTCGGTCGTCGGCCGGTGGGTAGAGGAAACAATGCCTTCTCTGCGGGCTATCGTGGCAGTGTCCGGTCCAGCCCCGCAACGTTTACGGCAACTGATCGATGCCTTGATCACCGTTAAACGTCGCCGGGCCGCCGAAGACCCGGAGCTCTTCGCCGCCTATCGGACGCTGGCGACCGATGCCAAATCCGTCGTCGCCGCCCACGTCAACGAGTTGATCACGCTGATCGCGACGGTTATTCGCTCCGGCGTGGACGAAGGCTCGTTCCGCGCCGTCGATCCGGTAGCCGCCGGTCGAGCAGTGCTGTTCGCGACGTCTAAGTTCCATCACCCGGTACACGCTGCTGAGTGGGCCGACCCGACGATCGATGCAGCGTACAACGATATCTGGCAGCTGCTGATGGATGGGTTGTGCGTAGCGAGCACTAAGTAGCGCGGCAACGACTGACAACAAAGGATCCGAACAGAAGAACAGGAAGAAGAACAAGAGAAGGTAAAATCCTTTCTTTCGGAAATCTTCAAGACCTTCTGTTCGATCCCTCATCGGAACCCGGCGCAGTACCGGCCTGGAAGGCGTATCGGCGGCAGAGGCCTGCTGCTCTACCGCCATTATTTCGCTTCGCCGATTCGTTCGGCCCAGGCAAAACCTCCGAAAGCCAGCGGATCTTTTGGAATTGCGCGCGATTTACCGGTTCCTTTGAGAATTGCAGCAGCGCTCATGGCTGCGAACGCTAAAATTGCTCCAACGGACAGATCGATTCCAGCCGTCAGAATCACCAGTGTCATATCCACTGCCATGACCCCGTAGATTGAGACGTCATATTGAACAGGTTGCGCGGATAAATTGTTAGCGTTCTTAGAGACAAGAAAGGTTCGCCCGGAACGCATCATGGAAATGGAAACTTTGGAAGGCGTGGTTGGATTCGTTGAAGCAGGGATTGGCATCGCCGCTATGCCGGAGAGTTTCATTCGTCCGATCAGCAAAGGCAAAAAGGTGGTAATGCTTTCGTTACTCAGCGAAGTCGCGACGTTGCAAACTTATGTGGTCTCTTGGCAGCACACAGCATCTCCGCTTGTGAATGACTTCTTCGATCACTGCCGCGAAATCCGTGATCGCTAACTCATCCAATACGCTGGCGCGACTTAGCAAAGGTATCAAAGGCGACGGCAAGCACGATGATGATACCGATAATGATCTGTTGGATGTACGTCGACACATTCATTAACACGAGTCCATTGAGCAGAACTCCGATGAGGATAGTGCCGATGACAGTACCAAAAATCGTGCCGACGCCACCAAAAAGGCTGGTGCCGCCGATCACCACCGAGGCGATGACGGTTAGCTCGTAACCGGTG
>JBKPBY010000051.1:0-9211 GCA_046727075.1 bacterium
ACGGTCGATCGCTACCCCCAGCATAGAACGTATGAAAATCGTTCCCCGGACTTTCGTGAACGAATCCAAGCTCTGGCAGAAATCTTCCGTAGAACTTTCTCGCTACTTCCATGTCTTTCACCCGCAAATCGATGTGATCAAGGCAACGCGTTTTCATTTTGTGAATCTCACTCTTATCACTTCGCAATTCAATCGCACGCGTGATCGCGCGCAGTCCTCTTCGGCTGCTCGTCTGAAACTTTGCTGGGCCGCCCGGGAGGATTACAGGGCCGAGGTGCCGGATCAAGCTTTGGTGGTTGTGGCATGGCGTTCGTCAAGTTCGATTTCAAACGGGAAAATATGCTGTTGCATATTTTTCGTTTGGAAGCGAAGGCGCCGCCGAAGCGGCCGGCGAAAAGGATCGGAGGGCGCCAGAGCTACTGCTTTGCCCTGTCCCTGCAAGAGACTCGCTGTCGCTACCCTCTGGTTAGTTGTCCTCGTTGTTGGAAAGACTTTCCTTCATGAACGCGTCGGCCTTTTGAAACCAGGCGTCGGCGAATTCTTTTGCGAGTTCACCACTGGTATCGAAGGTCACAACAACTAAGCCAGAGCCCAGAAAATCAGCGTTGAGATCGCGATAAATGAAAAGGGCGATATCCTGCGTCGATTGTCTTCCTCGTACAGTAGTCCGGAGCGAGCAGTAGCGTCCTATCTCAAGTTCTCCCGCCACCTGCTTTTCCACGGTCTCGGCTTTACCCTTTGAACCGTAGCCGATCGTGCGCATATATCGGCAGATCTCCTGATAGTTTTTGAGGAAAAAGTACGTAACGTTTTCGTTCGCATCGATGGCCTCGGCGCGCTCTTGATAGATCTTCGTAGCCCAGTTCCGATCCTCGCGGAGGCTCATACGAAAACAAAACAAGGTTTGTGAGGTGTCGCAAATCCCCGAGAGAGGGGTCGCTGTTGTTGCCCGGGAGCGACGCACTGTCCAGGCTCTTTATGAGGAATAGCGCTCAGGTAGGCGTAGATTGCTTCGAGATCCCGATCCCGCTTTTTTGGAGTTGGGGCTGCGGGACATGGGCTAATTAACAGCACAAACTACCTGGTGATGAGGTTGTCAAAACCCAAGATCAAACAGCTACAACCCAAATAGCCGTACCAACCGCCGGTCGATTTACTCAAAAACCGATGTGGCCGTTGCGCAAAGGAACTTAAGAGCCTCGACCGGCGTCGGTCACGGTCACGATCCCAGATAGAATCTCGAGGCGTGCGCCGCTTCGTCTCAGCTCTTTGCAAAACGTTCCGGTAAAATGCATAATTCGTGCAGCCTCATGACCTCACCGACAACTAAAGCCTATGATTTTCCACGACGGTTTCGCATGCCGCCGTTTTGACATAACCGCAGAGGGCCGTAGCCCTATGGGAACTTAACCAGCAGCTTGGCCGCACAATGAGAGCGCGAACCCATTTTTTTCTCCAAACGACACTAGAGTACAAGACCACCGTTGAAACGCAGCCTTCGCACAAGACCGAATCGGGCAAACGGTTTTGGGGCGAAGGCCAGGATGGTTGATTTGCCTCCCCGTCAACCATGAAAACCATCCGCCTGCCTCAGGTAGCCTTGCTAGGCTGGGCTTTACTGATGGCAACCGCAAGTGCTTCGGCCCAGCAAGAGCAATCCTGGCTTTGGAATGCCGGAGGTGTAGAACTCAAATTGCCCTCCACTTGGCAAGAGATTTCGCCAAGCCTGCTGCGAGGAAAAGTTTCCGCTCTTGGCATGAGCGCCGATCATGTCTATGGCGCTCAAACCTTGAAGGCTGGCGATAACCTTACTTATCCCTATCTGTTAGTGACCATCAAGAACGGCGGCCGGATGGCTGATTGGCAGTTACCGCAGATGGAGCAAAGCATTCGACAAAGTGTTGAGAAGAGTGGGTCCCAACTCGGGCGCTACGCCTGGAAAGACGGAGCCGTATGGGTGGAAGTAACCACGGGAGACGTCAAGTTCATGAACGTAATGCTGCTAACCGAGAAAGGGCTAGCCACTCTCAGCTTCTACTCGACCGCAGAAGAGTTTGCTTCGTGGCGACGAGTTTTCGAGCAGATCGGCTCAAGCGTTCACCTCCAACCGCCCTTGGCGCGACAATCGAGACTGATGGACAATTCGACAATAGGCCCTTTTCTGCGATCGCTCAGCCACGTTGATCCTGCCATCGTCGGCTCGTGTGTGGCGGCAGGATTGCTCGCGTTAGGGGTAGTCTGGTTTGCTAGGTGGCGCGCTAAAGATGGAGAAACCTGACAACGGTTTCTGCCGGTTCTGAATCAACCACTCCCGTTCCAGTAACGAGCAGCGATTGCATCGTATCAATGAGCCCATCTACAGCCATTTCTTCAATCTGAAATACAAAATCATGGCAACAGAAACCGCGATTATAATCAGCCAGGCGAAAAGGTAGCCATACCGCCACTTCAGCTCGGGCATACCCTCGAAATTCATACCGTAGACACCGACGATGAAGGTTAGCGGGGCGAAGATACAGGTAATCACGGCGAGAACCCGCATCACTTCGTTGATGCGCATGCTCAGAGTGGAAAGGTATAGATCCATGATATCTCGAACAGCGTCTCGGTAATTCTCCATAAGGTCGATGATAGAGATTGCATTATCGTAGCAATCGCGGAGAAATGGTTTCGTCCGATCGGAAATTAATCCGGTCTCGTCCCGCCAAAGGCGGGCCAAAATATCTCGAGTCGGCCACACGCTTCGACGCAACTGAAGGAGCGCTTTTCGAAACGCATGCACCTCAAGCAGCCTTTCACGCGTTGGCTTCTCGAGCACGGTCTCCTGCATCTCTTCGATCGATTCACCGAGCGATTCCACTATCGGAAAATAGTGGTCAATCACGGCGTCAACCAACGCGTAGGCGAGATAGTCGCTCTTCATGAACCGAAGATTCCCGCCGGCCTCGCGCAAACGTTGGCGGACCGGATCAAAAACATCACGCCCGGGCATTTCCTGGACCGAAATTAGGTACTCTTTCCCGAGCAGCAGGCTTACCTGCTCGAAGATCAACTCCTCCTCTTTATTTTCGTAAGCCATCTGTAGAAGGATGAACAACTGGTCCTGATATTCATCCACTTTCGGTCGTTGCCCAGGGCTAAGAGCATCTTCCAGCGCCAGAGGATGAAGTCGAAAATGTCGGCCGAGTCGGCGAAACACCTCGACGTCCCCTAGTCCACTAATGTCGATCCAGCTTACCTTATTGTTGTCGAGACACTTGAAAACCTCCTCGACGTTCTGCACTTCGTGTTCTTCCAACGAATGCGCGTCATACTCGATCAACCTGATTACCGGTTTATGGCCGGCTTGCTCGGGCGGGGCAACCAGGGTGGCCGGAGCCGTACCGGGTCGATGGTATCGCAACTTTTGCATGTGAGAATGACAAATGCGTCGGGAAAGCGCTCGGTCGGCTCAATCGTAAGGAGAGATATTGTAGCGTCTACGCATTTCATCGAGCAATGTGACAACCTCACGATAAGCATTCTCTTGAGCCTCAGAATTGCGTTTTATGGAAGAGCACAAAACGCGAAGACGCTCTAAGAGCAGTATAAGCTTGCGGATGTCCTCTCTTAGTGCGGAATTCTCATTCTGCGATGCAAGGACCTGCCCTAGCCGCTCGCTCGACTCCCTCATCTCCTTCATCTTTAGCTCAAGTCGGAGCCGGTCGAGCTTATCAAAAGACAGATTGTTGAACAATTCCAGGCGATAGCGGATTCGCGACGCCACTTGAAAATAGGCGTGCTCGATCTCCTCAGCGGAACCTTGGACCTGGCTCGGATCCGGAAACGGCCAGTTGGCGAGAATGGGTTTCCCAGGAAAGGCTTGGGTTACCTCCTCAGCCTGGTCGGAAACGCTGACGATAAAGTCCAGCTCTTTGTCCTGGAATTCGTGCCACGACTTGCTCCGCGCGTCTGACGCATCGAGTCGATACCTTTCTTTCAGAATTTTTAGAGTAACAGGCGACACCTTTCCCCTCGGATTCGCTCCGGCGCTGAAGGCATCGAACTTTGCCGCGCCCAACTCCTTCATGAAATACTCTGCGAAAATGCTGCGACCAGCATTCCAAGTACAGAGGAACAGGATTGAGAATTTCCCTTGCATGGTTCCAAGATTCCAAGGTCAAGGTCCCAAAACCTTACAACGGACTCAGGCGGGAAAGTCAAGTTTGGTTTCGTAGGTCGACGATACAACAGACAACCGCCATTGACGCGGTTAAATTATTTGGCAGTTATCAATATGGATTCATCCGCAAAAACTTCATTGGAAGCGCTCGAGGATGACCGCACCAGCTTAAGTGCACCAGCCCTCAGAGCAGCTTTGGCCGACAACCTCTATTATGTTCAAGGCAAGTTTCCGGCGATCGCCACGAAAAATGATCTCTACATGGCGCTCGCATATACCGTGCGTGATCGCCACTTGCATCGTTGGATCAATACAATTGAAACCTACCTCAAACAAAAAAGACCTAAAGTCGTCTGTTATCTATCTGCGGAGTTTCTCCTGGGCCCGCGCCTGCGGAACGGCTTAGTAAATCTCGGCATCTACAACGAAGTCCGCCAAGCCGTTGAGGAATCCGGATTGGATCTGAAAGAGTTGCTCCAGCAAGAAGCCGAACCCGGCTTGGGCAACGGGGGGTTGGGACGACTTGCCGCCTGTTATATGGACTCCCTATCAACTCTGGAAATTCCCGCGATCGGCTACGGCATCCGCTATGAATTCGGCATCTTCACTCAGGAGATTCGGGACGGCTGGCAGATTGAACGTGCAGACCAATGGCTACGCCTGGGAGACCCCTGGGAACTCCGGCGTCCAGAATCGGCCCTCGATGTCAAATTCGGTGGTCATACGGAAGCATATACTGACGATAAAGGCCGCTATCGGGTGCGCTGGATTCCTGCGCAAGTAGTCATAGGTGTCCCGCACGATTTACCAATCCTTGGATATAAGGTCAACACGGCCAATACGCTGCGCCTCTGGAAGGCGGAAGCGCCCGAATCCTTCGACTTTCAGGAATTCAACCTGGGTGACTACTACGGTGCGGTCCACGAGAAGGTCGTGACAGAAAACATCACCAAAGTTCTCTATCCCAATGATGAACCCATTCAGGGGAAGCAATTGCGTCTGGAGCAACAATATTTTTTCGTTTCCTGTTCTCTGCAAGACATGATCCGTCTGCACTTGCGCACAGGAGGGAGCTTAAATAACTTTCACGAAGCATTTGCCGTACAGCTCAATGATACCCACCCATCGATCGGGGTTGCTGAACTGATGCGATTGCTCGTAGACGAGCATCAGATGGATTGGGATGCGGCTTGGGAGATCACCCGCAACACATTTGCCTACACCAACCACACTTTGCTGCCGGAAGCTCTGGAAAAGTGGCCGATCAGCTTGTTTGGCAGCCTCCTACCTCGCCATCTGGAGATTATCTACGAGATCAACCGTCGTTTCCTGGACGAGGTCCGCCTTCACTATCCCAATGACACGTCGCGAGTTGCCCGGATGTCGCTGATTGATGAAAGCGGTCAAAGGTACGTCCGGATGGCTTATCTTGCCACTGTCGGTAGCCACGCCGTCAATGGAGTGGCCGAACTGCATTCCAAGCTTCTTCAGGAGACCACGCTGCACGACTTCTTTGAACTTTGGCCTCACAAATTTCTCAACGTCACGAACGGCGTGACGCCGCGGCGATTCCTCGTAGCGAGCAATCCTCAACTCTCAGACCTGATCAGCAGCAAAATCGGAGACACCTGGATCAAACAGCTGCATGATCTTCGAAAGCTGGAACCATTTGTTGAAGACGCCGGATTCCGGAGTGAATTCCGAAAGATCAAGCAGGCCAATAAGCAGGAATTAGCTGCCTACATTCAAAAACAGACCAGCATCGTGGTGAATCCGGAAACCATCTTTGATATTCAGGTCAAACGCTTACATGAATATAAGCGCCAACATCTGAATGCGCTGCATATAATCACGCTGTATAATCGCATCAAACACGATCGCAATCTTGAGATCGTCCCCCGTACATTTATCTTTGGCGGCAAAGCGGCCCCGGGCTATTTCATCGCTAAGCTGATCATCAAATTGATTAACTCCGTGGCAGAAGTGTTGAATAAGGATCCAGACGTACGCGATCTCCTCAAGGTAGTGTTTTTGCCCAACTACAACGTTAAACAGGCTCAATGGATCTATCCCGCTGCAGACTTGTCGGAACAAATTTCCACGGCTGGCTACGAAGCATCCGGGACAAGCAATATGAAGTTTGCCCTAAACGGCGCGTTGACGATTGGGACATTGGACGGCGCAAATATTGAGATCCGCCAGGAAGTTGGCGAAGAGAACTTCTTTTTGTTTGGATTGACTGCTGAAGAAGTCCGAGAAAAGAGGGCCGCCGGATATAATCCGTGGGAGTATTACAATTCTAACCCCCATCTGCGGGAAGCGATTGATCTGATTCAGGCCGGCCACTTTTCGTACGGCGACACTAACTTGTTCCAACCACTGGTAGACACTCTGCTAAAATACGACCCGTACATGCTATTCGCGGACTATCAGTCCTACATAGATTGCCAAGACCAGGTCAGCAAGGCTTATCGGGAGACAGAAAACTGGGTGCGCATGTCTATTTTCAATACGGCTCGAATGGGCAAGTTTTCCTCTGACCGTGCAATTCGGGAATATTGCGAGGCAGTCTGGTATGCAAAGCCAGTCAAGGTTGAACTTGAAAAGTACATTCATAGGGGTTTGAAAATGGAAACGCCAGAAGCAGTCCTTAGCTAAAAATCTGACTTTGGCGAGTGACTTGAGCTTAACGCTATATTTTCTACGCCACGGAGAGACCATTTACAGTGAGACAGGTGCCTACTGTGGAGAAGTGGATGCGGAATTGACTCTGGAGGGAGCTCAGATGGCTCAAGCGTTTGCCCAGGCCTATCGGTCAATACCCTGGACAGCCGCTTATGTCAGCCCAATGAAACGCACAATTGCCACGGCAAAGCCATTGTGTGATGTCCTTGGCTTGGAGATGGAGCTGCGGGATGGGCTTAAAGAGATTCGCTACGGGAAGTGGGAGGATAAGACGGCGGACTTTGTGAAACAGCATTATTGGGACGACTATATCCACTGGCTAGCGGAACCAGCCTGGAATGCTCCAACCGGGGGTGAGACCTCGGTGGAGGTTTCCAATCGTGCATTAGCCGTAATAGCAGAGATCCAGCAGAAATATGCGACTGGCAATGTGCTAGTGGTCTCTCACAAGGCAACAATCCGAATTATTATCTGTGAACTTTTAGGTATCGATTTAGGGCGTTATCGCGACCGCATCGATATGCCAGCCGGCGCGGTTAGTATTGTCAAGTTTGATTTACATGGTCCCTTGCTACAGCTATTGGGAGATCGCTCTTATATGGGCCAAGACCTCCGTTCCCGGCCAGGAACTTAGTCCTGGCCGAACGAATGCACCACCTAACTCCGGCTTTTAGGTTCAGTCGATCACTTGACGAAAGTATGGTTACTGGGTCTAACGGAAGCCTTTCTCAATCAGGGGAGCGATTACCTCGACGTTTGCTGGCGTGACTAGGCCGACACCCGTGTCATTGTGCAGGCCGGGGATGAGGTAATTCTTGGTCAACCAGATTTGCTGTACCGGGTACCAGCCCTGGAGGTACAGAACCTGGTCAAAGCTTGCCACAATGTAGCCGGCCTTGATTCCGGCAATGACGTCCGGGCCGAGATCAATACCACCGACTACGACGTCACCGGGCTTCTTGCCTGCGTCCTTGAGGATCTTGGGCAAGATCGACGTGAGCTGACCGTGCTGCGTTCCGATCGCTTTGAGCTCAGGATGAGCCGCTAGATAGGCTGTCATTACTGGAATGCCTTTGGTCGCATCGCTGTCGATATCCTGGGTTACATCGAGCTTTTCGACATTGCCCTTTCCGAGTGTTTTCTCCAGGGCGTCAAAGACACCTTGCGAACTCCGGCTACGGCCTTCCTGGTGGAAGATGTCCCACACCAAGGCCTTGTCACCGGCCTTGAGCTTCCCACTGGTGATCATCGCTTGTCCGGTCATATAACCACCCGCATAGAGGTCAGCGCCGGCGTAGCCGAATCCCTTCTCCTTGTACTTGGCTTCGAGTTTGGGCAACGGGTTATTGCCACTGGTGACAATGATGCCAGCAGCTTCAGCTTGGTCAACCAGTGGCGCCATGGCGTCTTCGCCGGGGTGCCCCATGATCGCGATGCCGTCAGGCTTAGCCGAAAGTGCCTCCTTGAACTGGTCGATCATTTTTTTTGTGTCCCAACTTGCATACTGCTCGTGCAGCTCAATGCCAAGGGCCTTGGCTGCGGCTTTTGCGCCGGTAGTGCGGGCCAAAACCGAGGCTATACCTGGATCACCGCCCATTTGCATGTAAATGACGATGGGCTTGCCTTCGGCCCCAATGGACTTCACTGGGGCTATCGCTAGGGCGAGAGCGGATACGCACACCAGCGCCCAGATGTTAAAGATACGTTTCATTTTCTATCTTCTTATTAGAATGAATCGGATTTTGTTTCGGCTATGTGACCGAAACGGGGGTCCTATTAGGATTAACCGGGCTGACAGCCTTTGGTAAAGGCTAAACCGATCAGGAAGGCCTTGCCGATCAGCTCGATGCTCGATCGTCCTTTTGCACTAGTTCCTGACCGTTCGCTCCAACTGGCGTGGTCCAATGACGGAACCGGCTGAACAGCGAAGCCAGGTCGCCTTTGCCGGTTGCCGCGTTGAGCACTACCACAGCAGCCATGACTCCGCCTTCCACGACCTGGACCCAATAACCGCTGATCGTAGTCGCTACCACTCCGGCTGCCAGTGAGCCAATGATATAGGCTCCGAAAACGGTGCCGAATATGGAGCCCGACCCACCGGCAATTGAAGTCCCGCCAATAAACACCGAGGCCATAGCTGGCAGGAGAAAGTTCCCCTGATCCGGATAAAATACCCCAATATCGAGAGTGACGATAATCCCGGAAAAGGCGGCGATCGTGCCGTGTAGAGTGAAGAGCTTGATCCGGGTCGCTTCGACATTGACGCCCATTACCCGCGCGACGTTGGCATTGTCACCGATAAACATGATGCCCTCACCGAACTTGTGCCGGTTCAGGATGAACCACAGCAGTACAGCAAGTGCC
>JBKPBY010000052.1:0-21058 GCA_046727075.1 bacterium
CATCGCCGGCTTTTATCTTTCGCGAGCGAGCCATCTTTCGAAGCACTCGCCGTTCGTGAGGAGCCAATTTCAAGCGTTTTGTTAGCACCTCTTACACTTAGCAGATTATTACTTCGGAAATCAATGATACAGTGAACTAGGGTCCACTCCGTGAACTTGACCTGAGCGACCAGTACCGGCTTGACCCACTCGCACCGTTTCATGACTGCTGGCGTGATCCCCTGGCCCCAGCGGCCGCGCCTTTTCTCCGGAAGATTCACAAAAGGGCAACTCGCGCGCCGGATCTTGTTCCCCTGATTCTGATTCGTTAAACGGCCGCGTTTGACGGCGCACTCTAGCAATTGGAATGAGGAGGTTTGAAACGTTTAAGTGACCGGTTGTAGAAGAAGAACGATTGCTGTTAGCACGAGCCAAATCTGGTTTTGCAAAATTTGGAAAATCTGATTTTTGCTTTCCGGATAACTTCAAGGGCCAATCCAGTAATTGGTGCGGCCTGTGAACATCGGCTCGAACGAGAGTCCGCAAGTGAATGCGCAGATGAAAGAGCGAATCAGGATGAGCCAGGGCCGCGGCCAGAAAAAAGGGGTGAAGGATTCTTCATCCCTTAAGTCTGGCGCAAGTCCGGGTCGCATCGCCGTAGTAGCGGCGCCGGCAGCTGACTGAGCTTGAGCGCATCGAGATTGTCTCTAGCGACGGCGGAACTCGCTCCGGCTTTTATTCAGGCCTACCGTCTCTGGGGGGCGCTCCGTGCCTTTTTTAGAGAGAAGTGCAGAAAAGGTAGGCAGGACTTACAAGACTTACAAGACTTACATCCTTTACTAGAGCCATTCTTCAGACCATGAGGTGGACTCACACAACACTCACATAGGACTCACAAACCAACAGACGATAGTGTGTTTTCTTTAGTTTTTTTGCATTGTGAGTCATGCTGTGCGTGCTGTTGTAAGTCCTACCCCATCCCGCGGATCAGCCACCAGACTTGTTGTAAGTCTGTAAGTCTTGTGAGTCCTACAAAGCGGTAGAAACACACACCCCCTTTTTTTCGAGCGCAAAAAGTCGCGCTGGGTTTTAAGGCCGTAACTTCGACAAATCGACGTAGTAAAGGGTTACCACTCGGTTTTCTTGTGGGTGGCAGATGAGAGCGCAGTCCCCGTATTCCAAGGCAGAATCTCCCAAAGGCTGGCCAGCTCGCCTGATAGGGCCACAACGGCGAAAGCTCGCCAAACACGCCCTTGTTGCGCAGAAAGAGGTTCGGTGCAGGTCGCAACAAGCGAGTTGAGCTTCTCGCTTAGGGAAAAAGTTGGCAGCTCTTTAGTGAGACGCTCGACGAAAGCAGGACCAGCATGTCCGTAGCAACAGGCGGCATTGTTTCGGAGCTTATCGGCGAAGCGGGCAGCAGACTTCTCCCCATGAAGATCATCAAAGATGCCGAATGCGCCTTTGAGAGGCAGATCGATGATGCGTACCCATTGGCCGGCTTTATGGTCGAACCCAGCTGAGGCGATATAAGTTTCCAGGGCGCGCTCGCCACTGGAAAGGAGCACTACGCGCCAACGCATAATATCTTTAGCGGTGGAATCCCGGTTCAAGCGGCCCTTGCTGGCGCCATGGACAACGACGTAGATAGCGGCATCCAGATGCCTGGGCTCGGCCAGGTAACTTTCATCGAGAATAATGGCGGTGTCGGAGCGGCTTGCACACTGAGCCTCCAGGTTGTTAACGGTGGTGCGCCAGGAAAGCAGAAACTCAGGCGGCCCCCAAACGCTGGTTCCGACAATTAAGGTAGTAGTTTTTCCGCTTGTCGAATCACCCAGCAAATGAAATCCGATTCCCGACAGGCTGAGATATTTTAGAAGCGGGCCGGCCAGGACTGCTGAAATCCCAAAAACCAGATAAGGATTGCCCAAGGCAAGCTTGGCCAGGAGATTCCACTGCTCGGATGTGCCGGCCTTATTGTAGGTGGCTACTTCGCCCTTGGGCTCAAAATAAATGCCTGAGTTCTTACCGATAATTTGATTGGGCAGAACGAAGGCACCATTGTGCCAGCCGGTAGTTTTAACGCAATCCCAGAAGTCCGCTGGGCGTCTGGCGCTGAAAAACTTGTGTCTACTATCGAGATAATCCCGCACCCGGGTCTTATGCTGGTGCAGGACCGAGAGACCATGATCGCGTAGGAGCTTAGCCAGTTCATCTGGCCGGCTGACCAGGAGCGCCTGTGGCAGGAGCATCCGGCGCCGCTCGGTTTCCCCATGTGGGATATATTCCAGAATATAGGAGTGTTCGCGGCTGCCTTCGGTGCGAGTGATAGCGTCGACTACAGCGGGGGACATAAACCATTCGCTGATTAAGCTCTCTTCTCGAGAGTCTGAATCTTGTTGAACGTCATCTCCGACCAGCTCGGTCAGATCGCTGGCTGCCTTCTTTGCGACGTGGTGGTAGTAAACACCCGCCTCGTGCCGGCGGCCGTCAACCATGAAATCCGTCCAGTAGTTGATATAACAAGGGCGTTTATCCTTTGGCGGAAACTCAACACTCGGCAAGCGGGCTGGGCGCTTTTGCTGTTGCTCCTGGGCTGAAGACTCATCAACGGATTCATGCTCTGGAGCAGACGCACTCCCGTGCGCATATTGCTCTTCGTCCTCGGAATCGACAGTCTCAACGTAAGCTGGATTTATGTCTGGTTCCGGTTCAGTGGGCTGGATGGCTGGAGATGGTTGCGCCGGCGACGTGGATTCCCCCGACGCTGGCATGTTTTGTGGCTTCCCTGTGCGCCGATTGATAACAGCTTCCGGTGGAGGCACGGGCGGGTTCCAGCATACGAACCGGGCGCCGGTCGTGCCGTTGATATAGTACTTGCCCCCGTTAGGTAGCACTGCCCAGGACGGAACAACTTGCCAGGTGGTGGACGGTACAAAGAACTCAGAATCGGGGGGATTCATAAATTGATAGCTGCTCGCTCGTCGAAATACAGAACCGTTTGGCGGCAGCCGTTCTGGCGCCGGCCATCGGGCATCCGGACAAATTGGCTGCGGCACCAGAGCTGGGGGTCAGCGCCGAGGCGACAGGCCTCCGCGAAGAAAGCCCGTTGCTCGGAGATAGGCAGACCTCGGATATTGAACCAGCTGTGGCCGCTCTTGCCGCCACTGGATAGAAACAGGAGCCAGGCGGGCAGGCTCTTAGCTAGGTGACTGCTTAATGCGGCACAGGCGTCGAGAGTCGAAATGCCTTGAGCTTTCCAGCCTTCAAGTAGGGGCTCATAAATTGTCGGCTTACCACTGCGGTCGGTCTCGGCGAAATCGAATTCAACAACTTGATACACCCGTCGCGCCGTCCCGTGCAAAGTATGCTGGCTGTCTTTACCGGACCTGGTCAGCCCGCTTGGTGCGACCATCGGGTTAGGTACGATCAACGGCATCGCCGAGAGCAGGCCACGCCAGCCGCTGCGTCGCCGTGTGGCGAAATTCCCGGCTGACCAGGCGGCACATAAGTACGGATCGCCGGGGAAAACGATATCGATGATCTCTTCGGTCTGGCTGCTGTTGTCCTCCCATCGCAGCGGCGAATTTTCCCAAACATCGACGGCGCTGGGCCCGTTGCGCACAATCCGGTCGATCGTATCCAGATCTGGTTCCGGCCATTTCAGTACAGGCGGCGAGCTGGCCAGGGCGTTGATTGATTCGGACGCGAGAATGCCTGCGCCATCGCCTAGAAGATAACCGCGCCCTTTGCGCGAACCGGCGCCCGCGGCGCTCAAGATTTTGTGCCGTAGTTCGCTATCGCTCCAGGGTGGCCGACATTTCTCGTTGTAGATCTTGAGCAACCGGAAGCCTTCGATTGGACTCAGACAAAAGCCACGAATCAAAGCACATGCCGCCCGGAAGGTTGTAGCGTGCCCGCCGGCGCCGGAGATCGCCGGATCGCAAGCCGCCAGATAGCGTTCGGCTCTTTCGATAACTGACATCGGCGGCAACTGAGCTCTCACGCGGTGCGGCCCCCTCAATTCAGGCTGTCGATATCTGCCCGTTCCTCGAGCCATGCGGTTTGCCGGCCAAAGCCCACGAAAAAAAACCAAAGGGGTCGTGGCGCATGCTTGAATGGAGCCGGCAAAGTGTCCCGATACAGGCGAAACCTTTCACGGCCTGGCTCCTCGGCTTGCCGTTTCCTCTAGATACGGATATCCTCGTGTCGCAACGCTCGTCCGGATTTTTCGGCTCGCTCCTTCGCTCCTTGTCCAGGGGCGAAGGGGGCCGGGCGACCCAGGTGGTCCGGTACCGATTTGCCCGTTCATCGAGCCACCTTTCTGGTTAGTGAGCTCAAGAATTTATCGATCGACAAACGGTCGATGACTCGAATTCCACGACTCTTTCCGGCCGAAGTGATCGACGCGCTTTTGATTTGGCCTTCGGCCTTGAGCACGAAAAGCTTCGCTCGGCTTATTCCGGAGTATGTAACAGCTGCGGGAACGCGCAGCCATCGGGGCTCGAGTTTCAGAGGACTTTCGAGGACTTCTCTTGCAAACATGAATCCATGTTCGCACGGTTGCCCCGCTAAATTGTTAACGCGGCGACCAGATCGTCATGTTAACAACTTCTCCGGCGTCCCGTCCGGCGTCGTCCCACGGGTGCGTTGGGCAGCCACTCAAGGCCGTGATCCCGGCACCACTTAGACGTTTGGGATAACTCGCAGCAAAGATGCTCAGTTATCTCCGCCTTGGTCGGAGGTCGCTTGTGTTTGCGGGCCAACTCGCGAACGGCAGCCATGAAGCGCCTCCCTGTAGAGGTTTCAAACCTCCCGAGCCAAAGCGCGCGAATGGCGCGTAGGGTGCGCACCAGGACGTCGAGGCGCCTATCAAACGTCGCCTGATCGGGTAGCTCGATGATTTCTCGCAGAATCTGAGTCAAAAGAATATCGGAAGGCCTGGACAAGGCGTTCTCCAGGTTGGCCAAAAGAACTTCGTCGGGCTTGAATCGGCGGATGATCTTTCGCTTCTGTTCTTCGAAAGCGGGGCCGCCGACTCCGTGGGCCACTTTTCCGTTTGCCAGGAACCAAATCGTTCCGCCCTGACCCGAAACCCGGCTTCCGAAAACCCTGGTTCCGTCGGAGAGTTTGTGTTCGACCCATCTTTGGGGGTGCGCGTTTTCTTTCGGCACCCTTCAACCTTACCACTCCTGTAGACGTAGTGAGAAATCCTGAGATTTTGAGCGACCTTGTTATTAGTTTTGGTATTAATGAGGGAGCATTAAATACGTAAGTGCCTAATTTTGAAGGACAAGGCGGGGGCGGGAATCGAACCCGCGAATAGCGGTTTTGCAGACCGCGGCCTTACCACTTGGCTACCCCGCCAGAGGTAAAGGACGGAACAGTATCAATGGGGGTAGGAATGTCAATCGGGGAGGACCCCGAAATTGAGGGTTAGCTCTCTCTTTGCTGCCAATTCACCTGTCACTCTACAGTGCGCGCTTGACCATCGGGTGTGTGGTATGATCCTTTGCGGGAATGAGAAGCGAACAACGATCTCGGGAAAGATTGGCCCAGGAACTGTATGAGGTGGCGATCTGCCGGGGGCCTTTTCGGCTTCGATCGGGAGAGTTCACCACTGAATATTTCGATAAGTATCTGTTCGAAGCAGATCCCAGACTGCTTTCGCGAATTTGCGAGGAATTGCGAGTGTTCGTGCCTGAGAATACCGACATTATTGCCGGTCTGGAGCTCGGGGGGATGCCGATTGCCACAGTCTTATCGCAGATCACTCGATTGCCGCTTCGGCTTGTTCGAAAACACGCTAAAGGTTACGGGACAGCGAAGATATTCGAAGGCGGACCAATTCGCGGAAAACGGCTTATTATTGTTGAGGATGTTGTTACCTCAGGCGGGGCGGTTATTCATGCCGTAAAAGCCCTGCGCGGCGAAGGTGCAATCGTACAGGATGTTCTTTGTGTCCTTGAGCATGAGTGCGGCGGTCCTGCGACTCTGAAACAGTTCGGCTTGAGATTGCATCGATTGTTCTCGATGGATGAGCTTCGGCGATTTACGAAGGTGAGGGAGTTGTTTCGTGCGGAAGAAGACTCGGAACGGAATGCGCCAGCCCGAGGCCGTAAACGTCGGGCGAGTATGTAGAGGATCAAGCTGGCCTCCGGAAGGAGGAAGCTCAGCGCCGCAGGAAACATACAATCGTCCACGTTCTCGTCGTCGTCCCGATCTCGATTACGAGGAGGACGACGAGGACGAAAAGCTGGCATACCGAATTTGGGCCCGATTCATAACTCGGAACCTGGAACCCACTAAGCCCGGAATCCGCCTTTACACAATCTCTACCGGGCAACGCGGGAGCGCTTGCATGAACGCTTTGCCGTATGATTTGTTCAGGATCCTGTTGTCCAGGATCACTACGATTCCCTGATCGGTCTGTGTTCGGATCAGGCGGCCAACGCCTTGCCTGAGTTTCAGAATCGCTTCCGGGAGAGAGTATTCAACGAAGGGGTCGCCACCGTTCGATTCGATAAATTCCAATTTTGCTTCGGTTAATGGATGATCGGGAACGGCAAACGGCAGCCGAGTGATGATAACATTCGACAGTGCTTCTCCCGGAACATCGACTCCGGTCCAAAAACTGTCTGTACCAAATAGGACACCGTCCTTTGCACGCTTGAACTTGTCGAGCAATCTGGTTCGCGAGGTGCCCTGGCCCTGAACCAGAAACGTGTATCGATTTTCGAGCTCCGGTTCCATGCGTTCGGCGAGATTGGTCAGTGTCCGGTAACTGGTAAAGAGCACGAAAGCCCGCCCCTTTGTCAGTTCGAGAAAATGCAGAATCCATTTTTCAAGCGCGTCTTCAAACTCTTTGTCTCGCGGGTCGGGCATTTTCCGCACGACGTAGATTCGCATTTGGGATTCGTAGTCGAACGGGCTGCCAATCCTGCTTGCCTCAGCATCGAACGCACCGACCCGGTTCCGGAAATATTCGAGGTCATCACTGCCGACTGAAAGTGTCGCGCTAGTCATGATGCATGTTCGCTCTTCCGGGAAGAGCAATCGATTCAGAGCAGCCGAGATATCAATCGGCACCGCGTGCAGCGTCATATTCTGGCCGACTTTGCCTGTGCGCTCGATCCAGTAGACGTGATTCTCCAGTTTCTGCTGGAGGAAATCAGCGGTCCCGTATCGGGCATCCCTGATTCGACGCCCCATGTCCTGAAGCTCGCTCTTCAAGGTTTCGTCCTCGCATTGTTTCAGAGCGTTGACGACGGCGGCTTGCACCCTGGCCAACGGCAGTGAGACGGTGTCCGGAACAAGGTCGGGTTGGCGTACCCGGTACTCCCGCCCGTTTCGGAAATTGGAGACTGAGTCAAGCGACTGAAAGAACTGATCGACACTATCGAAGGTAGCGGCTGTCTCGCGCACTGCTTCAGAGTCGCGTGCCAGAGTGAAGAGACCCTTTTTTGTTTTTGGGTTGTACAATCGTTGGAGTGCTTGACGGAGTCCGTATTGAGAGATGCTCAGACCGATGTGCCGCGCAGCAACAGATTCGATCGTGTGCGCCTCGTCCAGAATCACGAAATCGCTCGGAAACAAGTAACCAGAAGAACATTCTTCGCTGTTGGTTGCGCCTTCCAACAAAAGAAAGAACAACGTGTGGTTGACCACGATCAGGTCTGCGGCCAGCACTTTTTTTCGCGCTTCCTGATAAAAGCATCGTTCGTCCCGGCCACAAGTTTTCGGTGTGCAAAGATGCGGTTCGCTGCAGACTTGGGCCCAGACGATGGGATCGGGATCAATATCGAAATCGCTTAAAGTACCCTCGGTTGTTCGCCGGCTCCAATCTTTGATCCTGCGCAGTTCTTCCTGCTCGGTCGAATTAAACAATTCAGCTTGTAACTGTAGAGCGCGCTCCAGCCGGTTTGGGCAAAGGTAGTTCTGTCTCCCTTTCAAAAGCGCAGCGTCAAACGGTCGCCTCAACAGCTTCTGTACGATGGGGATATCTTTGTGAAGCAGCTGCTCTTGTAGATTGATTGTGTGGGTTGAAATGATGGCTTTACGCCTGTGATCTAACGCGTAAAGAACGGCCGGAGTGAGATAGGCCAGAGATTTCCCTACGCCAGTGCCCGCCTCCACCACCAGGTGACGTTTCCCTACCAGCGCACGCGCAACGGCTGTCGCCATGTCTTGCTGTTGCGGTCTGTATTCGAATCCGATCGCTCCCGACAAAAGGCCTTCTTTGCCAAACATTCCATGAACGTTCTGAGCAAACTCTGTATCGAGTTGATTGCGGAAGGCGATCATAGGAACTACCCTTTGAGGGTGGTGTTTTCGGTTTGCAGTTTTCGGTTTTCGGTTTGCAGTTTTCGAGAATCCGCTGGAATGGTTAGCCCATGCGCGTTTGCATTTCTGACCGATTGTAAACTGCGAACTGAAACACGTAAACTCGCCCTGTGTTGAGAACTTTTGATCGTTATCTCATCAAGAATTTCCTGGTCCCATTCCTTTACTCGTTGTTTGGGTTGATCGCGGTGTGGCTGGTCTATGATTTAGGAACGCGCGCTAATACTTTCCAGGATGCGCATCTGTCGTTTCGAGCGATTGCGCAGTTCTATTTGACTCAGATTCCTTTCATTCTGGTGAACTGGATGCCGCTGGGTGTGCTATTGGGATTGCTCTATGTCCTTACGCGTATGTCGCGGAGGAATGAGATAGTGTCGATGCTGAGTGCCGGAATGAGCGTGCCGAGGGTGCTGTCTCCGTTAATAATTCTGGGCCTTTTATTGACCGGCATCTGCACGGCGCTAAACTACGAGCTCGGTCCTCAAGGCAGTAACAGCACCTATCTGCTGGATGAGCTTACTAAGGGGAAATCGAAACAATCGCTTCTGGAAGCCAATATCTTTGTGAACCGCAAAGATCACCGACTTTGGTTTATTCAGTCGATGAATGTCAAGACCGAGGAGATCACTAATGTCCAAGTGATTCAACAGGACGAACAGGGCGACATTCAATCTAAGCTGTATGCTCAACGCGTTTCGTATGATTCGATGCGGAAGGTCTGGGTCTTTTACAACGGCAAACTGACAGACTCGGATCCGAGCGGCGCTGTCGAGAACGAGACTTTCTTTGACAAGAAAGAGATAGACGGCTGGAGCGAGACGCCCTGGCGATTGGCGAACGCGTCGCTCCAGGGCAAATATATGACCGTTCCTCAACTGCAAACCTACCTGACGGAGAACGGAGACTTTCCTGAGGTAAGCCTGGCTCAGTACAAGACCAATTTGTGGAATCGTTTTTCGCTGCCGTGGAATGTGCTGGTGGTGGTATTGGTGGCGAGCCCGCTCTGTGTCGCTTTCTCCCGGCAAGGCGCACTGGCCGGCGTAGCCGGAGGGATCTTGTTGTTTGTGGGACTCTTTACCTTGAGCAACGTTTGCACAGCGTTGGGTTCAGGGGCGCGGATATCACCGATAATAGCTTCCTGGATACCTGCGATATCGTTCTTGATCCTTGGAATCGCCCTGCTTTACATGAGGTCGACGCATCGTCCGATACCATTCATGGGGTGACCCAATCGTTCTCATCCTCGTCCTCGTGCTCGATCTCGGTGTCACGGGCATAGGATCCATAGGACCGATAGAGCGTACAGGACCTATATGACGCATAGGGCGGAAGGGCCATCAGCAGCGCGCTCTATCGAAGAAATCTCTTTAGGAACTGACCGGTACGGCTCTTTTTGTTTTTGGCTATTTCTTCCGGCGAGCCGCAGGCGACGATTTCTCCGCCGCCGTCTCCGGCTTCGGGACCGATATCTACAATGTAGTCGGCCTCAGCAATTACATCGAGGTTGTGCTCGATGACAATGACAGTGTTTCCTTCGTCCACCAGCCGGTGTAAAACCTCGATCAGCAGTTGAACATCGGCCATGTGTAGACCGATGGTCGGTTCCTCCAACAGGTAGAGGGTCGATTTGGGCACGGTGTTCCGCTTCAAGCGATCGGTGAGTCCTCTACTGACCCCGCGCTTCAATTCGCTGACCAGCTTCAAGCGCTGCGCCTCGCCGCCGCTCAATGTTGGGCTCGGTTGGCCGAGCTGCAAATAGCCGAGTCCGGTCTGAGTCAATAGCTCAAGCGGTTGAAAGATTCGTGGCTGCGTTCGGAAGAAGCTGGCCGCCTCTTCGATTGTCATTTCCAGGATGTCGCCAATGCTTTTTCCGTTGTATTGGACAGCCAGCGTTTGGGGATTGAACCGCTTCCCTCGGCAGGCTTCGCACGGGATATAGCTGGATGGAAGGAAGTTCATTTCTAGCTTGATGACTCCTTGTCCGGCGCAGGTCTCGCACCGGCCGCCCTCGGTGTTGAACGAGAACCGGCTTCGGTCATAACCGCGTATCCGCGACTCGGGGAGTTGCGCGAACAATGCACGTATTTCGTCGAACACTTTCACGTAGGTTCCAGGAATCGATCGCGACGTTTTGCCGATTGGAGACTGATCCACCTCGTAGACGCCACCAAAATGCTCCAGACCAACGATGCTGTTCCATGGGCCAAGCTCTTGGCTCTTTTTCTTTCCCCTCTGCAGACCGCTGTGAACGGCGGGCAAGATCACCATTCGCAGTAAGCTGCTCTTGCCCGAGCCAGATACTCCGGTAATAACGGAAAGCCGGCCAACGGGAAATCGCACGTTGACTTGTTTGAGGTTATTTGCACTGGCGCCTTTGATTTCAGTCCAGAAAACTTGCTTCAGCGGCCGGCGTTTTCCATGAATCGGATGCGGCATCGGCGACATCAGATATTGGCCGGTGACGGATTCCTTGCATTTCTGGATTTCTTTGATCGAACCGAGCGCAACGAGCTCTCCGCCTCGGCGTCCGGCGCCGGGGCCTAGGTCAACGATCAGGTCAGCCCGACGCATCGTCTCCTCGTCATGCTCGACGACCAGTAGCGTGTTTCCCTTCTTTTTAAGGGCGTCCAGTGTTTCCAGCAGTCGCTCGTTGTCGCGCGGATGCAAACCGATAGTCGGTTCATCGAGCACGTAGAGAACACCGCGCAAGTTGGATCCGAGCTGGGCAGCGAGCCTGATTCGTTGCGATTCACCGCCACTCAACGTTCTGGCTGGACGATCCAACGTGAGATAGTCGAGACCGACCTGCCCCATGAAAAAGAGTCGTTGATTGATTTCGGTCAGAATATCCGTCGCTATGGCGCGCTTGGGACCTTCAAATTTCCAACTCCCCATAATCTGCATCGCACTCTTTACTGAGGCTCCGGCTAGCTGGTCGATGGTGCAGTCGTGAACCTTGACTGCGCGCGCCACAGGATTCAAACGGGATCCATGACAATCCGGACACTCGGTAAATTCGTCGACTGAGTCGCTGCGACGTTCGGCAAGGAGCTCTGCCTCGAGTCGAGATTCTGCACCGTCTTCCTCGATTTCGAATGGCAGGACATGGCCAAACCCGGTGCAAGTTAGGCACCATCCGTGCGGTGAATTGAAAGAGAAAAGCCGTGGATCGAGCTCTTCGAAAGAATCACCGCAGTTGGGACAGGTCATCTCGCTACTCAACACCACTCGTTCCGATCCTTTTGGAAGGAGAAAGGCAGACCCGTTACCGATTCGAAGAGCGGTCTTAACCAGTTCCTCAGTTTCTCTGCTGTTGTTCTTTGTTAGATCGGCAATGACAACATCGATGGTGTGCTCTTTGTACCGTTCGAGAGCTGGGAACCGATCGACCGGGTAGTGAGCGCCATCGACGATGAGTTCTCGATAGCCTTCGCGTCTGGCCCAGATGGCGACTTCTTTGTGAAAACCCTTCCTGGCTTTGACCAACGGGGCACTTAACATTGCAGGTCCCTTGCTAGTCCAGTCGCGAACCTGTTTCAAAATGGCCGGGAGAGTTTGTTTGGCGACCGGGATGCCGCATCGTGGGCAATGTTGGGTGCCAAGCTTTGCAAAAAGGAGCCGTAAGAAATGGTAAACCTCGGTCAGGGTCGCCACCGTCGATTTGCCGCCTCCTTGAGTGAGTCGTTGTTCGATCGCAACGCTCGGCGGCAATCCAGAAACGACATCGACATCCGGCCGTTCCAATTGCTCGACGAACTGCCGCGCATACGTCGACATACTATCTAGGAATCGGCGTTGTCCTTCGGCAAAAAGAATATCGAACGCGAGGCTTGATTTTCCCGAGCCGCTTAACCCGGTCACCACAACCAATTTTTCCCGTGGAATGCCGACGGACAGGTTCTTCAGATTGTGGTGGCGGGCGCCGTGAACGGTGATTTCTAACGTTTGGCGTTCGGCGTTCGGCGTTTGGCGTTCGGCGATGTGGTTGCTGGACGTGTAACTCGGAACCCGGAATGCGGACGCCGGTTCGCCCGACGTAGCCTTGGCGAAGTCGGCAACTATCCGCTCCCGGAGGAAGGTGCCGGTCTGAGATCTTGGTTTGTTGGCAACTTCTTCGGGGGTGCCTTCGGCTACGAGAGTGCCGCCTTTGGCGCCGGCTTCGGGACCGAGATCAATGATGTAATCGGCAGCTTGGATGACATCCAAGTTGTGCTCGATGACAATCAGGGTGTTGCCCTGATCGACCAACTGCTGGAAGACCGACAGGAGTGCGGCGATGTCGTCGAAATGTAAGCCTGTGGTCGG
Source organism: bacterium (assembly GCA_046727075.1). Classification (GTDB taxonomy): domain Bacteria; phylum Verrucomicrobiota; class Verrucomicrobiia; order Chthoniobacterales; family JAFAMB01; genus JBKPBY01. Next base: position 12,625 of record JBKPBY010000052.1, read on the forward strand.
TTCGTCGAAGATCAGGAGTGAGTGACGGCTGCCTTTTTTGCTTTCGGTAAGATGGCCTACCAGCTTCAACCGCTGTGATTCGCCGCCGGAGAGGACATTGACCGGTTGGCCTAACCGCAAGTAGCCAAGTCCGACCTGCCGCAACAATTCCAATGGATCAATGAGGGCGCCTGGTGATCCGATTGAACGGAAAAACGTAATCGCTTCGGTAACCGTCAGTTCCAGAACGTCATGGATTGATTTGCCCTTTAGCCTTAATTCGAGGACAGAAGGCTGGTACCGTTTTCCTTCGCATTCGGCGCAGCGAATATATTGATCGCTTAGAAACTGCATCTCGATCTTTTCGTAGCCGAGTCCAGAGCAGCGTTCGCAGCGTCCGGACCCGGAATTGAAAGAGAAAACGCCTGCGGTTAGACCACGTGCTTGAGCTTCGGGCAGCGCAGCGAAGAGTTCACGAATCCGGTCGAACACTCCGACGTAAACAGCAGGTGTGGACCGCGGAGAACGAGCAAGGGGCGATTGATCAACCAGAACGACTTCATCGACTTCGTGCGGCCCGACGATTCGATCGCAGCGTCCGGGCGCTTCTTCGGTTGAACCGCCTTTCAGGCGCAGCAGGTTTTCGTACAGTACGTTTTGGACCAGCGTACTTTTACCGGAGCCCGAAACACCGGTAACGCAGCAGAAAACATTGAGCGGGAAACGAACATTGAGATTTTTGAGGTTGTGTTCTTTTGCTCCGATTACCTCCAAAAATTGTCCAGGCTTTCTGCGTTTCTTCGGTATCAGGATCTGTTTCCGGCCGGTCAGATATGCTGCGGTCAGGGAGTCCGGCAAAGCCGTTTCAATTTCTTCAATTGAGCCCTGGTAGACGAGTTGGCCGCCAAGCTCTCCGCGGCCTGGACCAAGTTCGATAACACTATCAGCGGCTCGCATGACGGCTTCGTCGTGCTCGACCACAAGCAGAGTGTTTCCTTTATCCCGGAGATCATGGAGGACACCGATCAGGCGGTGAACATCTCTGGGATGCAGTCCGACGCTCGGCTCATCCAGCACAAACAGCGTGTTAACCAGTGACGCGCCGAGGCAGGTAGTGAGATTAACTCTCTGGATTTCGCCTCCGGAAAGCGACCGGGTTGCGCGGTCCAATGTCAGGTACCCGAGCCCCACGTCTACCAGATATGAGAGGCGAGAGACGATTTGCGACCGAACCATCTCGGTTGGAGCGTCGTTTTTTCCGATCCGCAAATCGCGCAATATGACAACCAACTCCTCGATCGGCATCCGTTGTACATCCGGCAAAGTGAGCAACGAGGCGGTGCCATTACGTTCTTTCGCTGTTTCCGAAGCGACATCGGAACGATCGCCGGATGGACGATTAGCAGAACGGCCGTTGGCAACTATTTTGAAATTAAGAGTTTCAGGTTTGAACCGGGTTCCGTTGCATTCTCGGCAGAGGGTGTAAGCGCGATAGCGGCTTAGAAACACGCGCACATGCATTTTGTAGCTGCGCGATTCCATCCAATCGAAAAATCCGCGGACACCGTACCAACCGCCGCTTTCCCAAACTTGGTCGGCGGTCATATTTGGCGTGACTTCGCCCTGGATTACCCACTCCTGGTCCTTCTCTGAAAGTTCATTGAAAGGACAATGGGTATCGACACCGCGTTCCTCCGCGCGAGTAATCAGGTCTTGCTGACATGCGCGCATGTTGCCGGTCTGGAAAGGCTTCACGACACCGGCGGCGATGCTCAGTTTCCGGTCGGGCAAGGCCCGATCCATATCTATGCCGATCGTCCGGCCGAATCCTCGGCAGGCAGGACATGCGCCGACCGGGTTATTGAACGAAAAAAGACCAGGGATTGGCGCTCGAATCTCGATATCACAATACGGACAATGCCATCCGGTGGAAAAACGGTGAACGACGGGCTTTAGGGCGGCAGGCTGTAGCCCGAAGGTTTTCGGGCCTGCCGCTGCGGCTCCGGGGGTCCGAGGTGAATCGTGCGAAGCCGTCTCGATGATGGCGACCTGGCCCTTACCAAATCGGAGGGCTTGCTCGATTGCTTCGGTCAATCGTGTCCGGTTCGAATCAGACACAGCGATCCGGTCCTGGATCACACTAACAATCCCGGGCAACCATTTTACCGACGTTGGTCGGTCGGTTCTTTCGATAGAATTGTCAATCCAGACTCGAAGAAAGCCTTGCTGGTTAAGGAAGCTAAAAAAGTCGGCTGGCTTTGTTCCAGCCGGGACCGGAACCCCGAACGTCATTAGAATGGTCTGATCGCGAAGGTCTCTGAACAGGGTCTGACAGATGTGTTCAGGTGTATCTGGCCGGATCTCGTGCCCGCATTCAGGACAGTAAGCATGTGCGACGCGTGGGAAGAGGAGCTTCAGATAATCGTTGATCTCCGTCATCGTTCCGACGGTTGACCGGGTCGTACGAACTCGGTTGGCTTGTTCGATCGCTATGGCTGGAGGGATCCCGAGGATTTCGTCGACCAATGGTTTGTCCATGCGGTCGAGAAACTGCCTTGTATAAGGACTGAATGTTTCGACGTAACGCCGCTGGCCCTCTGCATAGATGGTATCGAACGCCAGGCTCGATTTGCCGCTGCCGCTTGGTCCGGTTACGACGTGAAATTTGTTCAGCTCAAGGTCGAGATCGATGGACTTGAGATTGTTCTGGCATGCGCCTCGAATCGTAATAACGGACGGACTCCTGGCGACATTTTTTGCCATAGGACGCGGAATCTAGTACGGCGCGCGGTTGGTTGCTAGTCTCGGGTTGAAGGAAACAAAAGAACGTACGCGACTTTGGTGACAACCCTATGTCAGGAGAACGGGCAGGATAGGACGGACGTGTTTGGCCAGGGCTTCCCAGCTCCTGCCGGGGCGATAATGCTAGTATTCGTAGAACATGCGTTGCAGTTCTTTGGTGTCCTTTGTTTTGGTCAGAGCCACGGTCAGGAGGACGCGGGCCTTTTGCGGGTTCAAAGAATCGGAGGCGATGAAATCGAGTTGGTCGTCGTTTACTTCGCCATTGCGGGCGACGATGCCATTTCCAACGCGTGCGCTTCGGACGATAATTGCGCCTTTCTTGCGAGCGTCGGCGAGAGCTTGTTCTGTCAACTCGGACGGATTTCCGTCACCAACTCCCGCGTAAACAATTCCGTCGACTCCGGCTGCTGAGAGAGCGTCAATTGCCGTCCGAGAGACGCTTGCGTAGCCGTACACGATTTCAACCGTGGGAAGTTTATCTACGTGCGAGATATCGAATTCGGTTCTCGAGGTGTGCGTGCGGACTGGCAGCCGATAGAAAGCGATCCGTTGCCCTTGAATGTACCCGAGCATTCCGAGCTCGGGGCTCTTGAACGTTTCAATTGTCGACGTGTTGGTCTTCGTAACGTCACGAGCCGAATTGATTTCATCATCGAGGCAGACAAGGACTCCTTTGCCGACAGCCTCTTTGCTGCCTGCGAGCATGACTGCGTCATAAAGATTCAAGGGACCGTCTGCGGAAAGAGCGGTTGATGGACGCATTGATCCGACAAGGACAACTGGCTTATCACTTTTGGTGACCAGGTCGAGAAAGTAGGCAGTTTCTTCCAGCGTGTCGGTTCCGTGGGTGATGACGATACCGTCAACATCTGCCTGCTGGACCAGATCGTTGACCCGTTTTGCCAGTTTCAGCCAGTAGTCGTTGTTCATGTTCTGGCTGGCAATCTGGAAGACTTGTTCGCCACGGACATTGGCAATGTTTTTGAGCTCCGGTACGGCCTGAATCAAGGTGTCGACCGCGACCGTAGCAGCCTTGTATCCGACCGTCGTTGTGGAAGTTGCTCCACTCCCGGCGATTGTTCCACCGGTGGCAAGGATAACGACATTCGGGAGTTGCTTATCTGATGGAGCGGGAGAGGGATCCTTTCCGAAAAGCAGCGGCTGCGTCAGAAGTATCAGCGTTAGAACAAAGAGCGTTTTCATTTGAGTGTCAGTGTGGGTGCGAGTGCGAGAAAGAAATCAAAGGCGGAACCCGGGAACACTCTTTAGTGCTAAAAAATCCGAGTGAAAGAATCAATCTTAACGAAAATTTCGATTCCGTTTCGCAGAAACGGAATCGGGCTGGTGGGATTTGAACCCACGGCCTCCACGTCCCGAACGTGGCGCTCTAGCCAAGCTGAGCCACAGCCCGTTTAAATCGAGAGCCGGAGGTTAAATCTCGTTAGCGGATAAATCAAGCGGACTATGTCCGCTCAGTCGTCAGTTTTTTCGGTTTTCCGTTCTAGCCGATGTTGCATACGCGACCAGTCCATTTACTATGCCGTCGGCGTATTCGGTGTAGATATTCTTACGCATGACGCCGCCGAAATTCCGAAGGCCTTCGTATTCGCCGGCTTGGATGCGGGCGAAGACCTCTTCGTTGTTCATTACGTAGGATTCGATGTAGACAACGGGGCACTCGTACAAGCGGTTGGCGATAAGGTTCCGAGCCCAAACGTAGCCGCTGGTGCCGAGACTTTTGGCATTAGCGGTAGTGTAAGTGTACGGAGGCAGGTGCGTGACCTTCGCCAGCTGGGCTGCAATCGTTTCTGAAAGCGCTAACTCTTCGGGATAGACCTGATTCAGGAGCTTCACCAACATCGCGAATCGCACATCCTCATTTGCAAGCTCTTCTTTGCTGTATGTGCCGTTAGTGATCAGATGCAGGTGATTAGCCTGAACCAAAGTCGGGTGAGCGGGGTCGCCCCATGGTTCCGCGTTCATGTGTAGACAGAGCGTCACGTCCGGCTTGATGTTCAAGTTGACGATATTTGCGCGAGCACGGATTTCTGCGACTCGATAAAACAAGCGTTCAGCTTCCCAGGGAATGGAATTCTCCCTTTGAGGATCATCCGGTCCTGAATGATCCAGCAGTAATGTGGTCACTCCGTGCTCCGCCAAAGATGCTTTGGCTTGATCGAGCAGTTCATTTGGACGCTTCTGGGTGACCGGGCCAGGTTTGGAACGGACCAATGCAACCTTGGCACCGAGAGCTTTGAGCCGAGGAACAAGCAGCAACGCGACCTTGAGAGTCATGTCTCCTTCCGTGACCGGTTTCGAATCCCCGATTCGGAACCAGCGTTCTTCCATCTTCGCCCATTTGCCGCCGAGGTGCCCGGGATCGATCGCGATAGTGATTCCTTTGAGCGGTTTCCTAGGAGAGCGGCGTAAATGATCGATCGGAGTCCAGTATCGAGGAACCGGCTTTCGTGAGGGGTCGTCCGGTGCGAAGCGTATGATGAATTGATGTCCCTCGCTCTCCTGAATGACTGCTTGATTCGGCTGAACAACGATCCACTGGTCGGCTGCGCCGGACGGCGCATAAATAGCGGTCAGCAGATGCTCGAATTCATCGTGTGTAATGGTCTCCTGAAAACGATCCAAACGCGACCAATCTGGTGGATGGGCGAGGGGTGAAAGTTGGGATGAAAACGCCGTCATTGCCAACAGCGCCGTCATCGCCGGCAACGTCAACTGCGGAGCCTTGCATAGCGCGCGCAGACCTCTTTTTTGTCTAGTTGGTTTGTGAGCTGACTGTGCTGCCATACGTTGGACTATAGACAGGAGACTGTAGACCGTAGACTGTAGCGAATGCTTCGACTTCTATTTCTTGGCGATATCATTGGGGAACCTGGGCGCAGTGCGGTCATCGCGATGGTGCCGAAGCTGAAGGAGGAATGGGAAATTGATTTCGTTGTTGCGAATGGCGAGAACGCCGCGGCGGGCCGCGGGATCACAGGAAAAATCTCGATTGATCTGCTTCGCGCCGGTATAGCCGTGATCACCACGGGCGACCACATCTGGGACCAGAAAGATGTCATTTCTTATATAGAGACCGAGCCCCGGCTGTTGCGCCCGTTGAATTATCCGCCTGGAACACCGGGTCATGGTTCGATCGTGCTGGAGACCGCGAAAGGAAAAGTCGGAGTCATCAATGTTCAAGGAAGAACGTTCATGCTGCCGAATCTGGAGAATCCGTTTCGTTTGATTGAAGAAGAGGTGCGCCGGATGCAGGAAGACACGCGCATCATTCTTGTCGATGTCCACGCGGAGACAACCAGCGAAAAGATTGCTATGGGCCGGTTTCTTGATGGCAAGGTCTCTGCCGTGGCCGGTACGCATACCCACGTCCAGACTGCGGACGAACAAATCTTCGAAGGCGGAACGGCCTTTATTTGTGACGCGGGCATGTGTGGACCGACTCGCTCGATTCTAGGGCGCGAAATTCAGCCGATCTTGCAACGGTTCCTCAGCAGCATGCCGGTGGTCTTCCCCGTTGCGAGAGGCGAGATCAAATTGCACGGCCTCCTCGTTGATATTGATGAGACGACAGGGCGAGCGCTGGCGGTTCGCCGAGTGGCGGAACCGTACGTTGCGGAGCCGGCGGAGGAGAGTAAAACGGAGGTGGTGCGATCGTAGGTTTGGAGAGCGGCGCTCCGCTGGCGCGGTCGTCGGCTGCGCTGGATAATTCGAAGGCGCGCCAAGCCAAACGCGGCCCTTAATGTCGACCTGTAAGATCAATCCAGAGGATTGCGCTCACCAAGCTTCCAGCTTGACCGTGGGTTGAGTTTCTAGCTCGACGTTGGCGCTGTCCCGAGGCTTGGATCGACGGCAATTCACGCCTTCGCTGAAACCCTCTATTACCCGGTGAAATCCGAGCTAAAGCTTCTCCTTGACGGGGTTGCACTCTTTGTTAAGTTTCCGGCTCGCCTGGCGGACCTTGAGTACTGAGTTTCCGGCCTCCGATTGGGGACGATCATTGGCGGCCGGGGCGTTTGTCTTCAATCTCCGTTAGCGGGAAGCGGCTTGTTTAGCCGTTTTGTCTGGTTAGACGGATCGGGAGTGAGCAGAGGCCCATGTAGCTCAGTTGGCAGAGCACGTCCTTGGTAAGGACGAGGTCACCGGTTCAATCCCGGTCATGGGCTCCACGCCCTTAGATCGACAGACACCCAAGATATTAGCAGCAAGAGTACAGTAGAAAGAGACCTTAAATGGCTAAGGATAAATTTGAAAGATCCAAACCGCACGTGAACATCGGTACGATTGGTCACGTCGATCATGGCAAAACCACGCTAACTGCCGCTATCACGGCAGTGTTGGCCGAAAAGGGAATGGCCCAGGCGACGCGGTACGATCAGATCGATAACGCGCCGGAAGAAAAAGAGCGCGGAATCACGATCAATACTGCCCACGTCGAGTATCAGACGGAGAATCGGCACTATGCGCATGTGGACTGTCCAGGTCACGCTGACTACGTCAAAAACATGATCACCGGTGCGGCGCAGATGGACGGCGCTATCCTGGTTGTTTCGGCGGCAGACGGCCCAATGCCACAAACCCGCGAACACATTCTACTCGCTCGCCAGGTTGGTGTGCCCTCGATCGTAGTATTCTTGAACAAGTGCGACATGGTGGACGATCCTGAACTCCTCGACCTTGTCGAGATGGAGGTTCGCGACCTGCTCTCACAATATGAATTTCCGGGAGACACCATTCCGATCGTCAAAGGAAGCGCGTTGAAAGCGCTGGAAGGCGATCCGAAGTCCAAGGAAGGCATCATCCAGCTGATGAAAGCGGTTGACGAATATATCCCGCTTCCAGAGCGGCCGATCGATCAGCCGTTCCTGATGCCGATCGAAGATGTGTTTAACATTGAAGGTCGAGGCACGGTGGTAACCGGTCGTGTTGAGCGCGGTGTTCTGAAGAAGATGGAAGAAGTCGAAGTTGTCGGTATTCGTCCGACCTCGAAGACAACCGTCACCGATATCGAAATGTTCCGCAAGTTGCTTGATGAAGCGCGTGCGGGTGACAATGTCGGTGTGCTGCTGCGTGGCACGAAGAAGGAAGAGGTTGAGCGCGGCCAGGTTGTAGCTAAGCCCGGCTCAATCACTCCGCACAAGAAGTTCAAGGCGGAAGTTTACGTGCTGAGCAAAGATGAAGGTGGTCGTCACACGCCGTTCTTCAGCAATTACCGTCCGCAATTCTATTTCCGTACAACGGATGTGACCGGCACGGTCAAATTGCCGGATGGCGTAGAAATGGTGATGCCGGGGGACAATGTCTCCATTGAAGTTGAGTTAATCACTCCGATTGCGATGGAGAAGACGATCCGATTCGCTATCCGTGAAGGTGGCCGAACGGTCGGTGCGGGTCGTGTCTCTGACATCCTTGACTAACAATTAGAGAGTAAGAGAATTTTGGTATTTGAAAGAAGCCGGTCCCGCGCATGCGGGACCCTTCTTGTTTCTTCGAGAATTTTGCTAGGTCAGTAGCTCAATTGGTAGAGCAGCGGTCTCCAAAACCGCCGGTTGGGGGTTCGAGTCCCTCCTGACCTGAACTTTCATATGATCGGTCGAGCTAAACAGTTTTTGGACGAAGTAAAGTCCGAGCTAGA